>NZ_JAYWLC010000021.1:0-41351 GCF_040297545.1 Thioclava kandeliae | reverse complement strand
CACGGCCATGGCCAGACCGTCAGAGACAGGGATCAGCGCGACCGAGGACGAACACAGGAACGCGATCGCGAACTAGATTGCGCCGACCAGCGCCAAGCCAACACCCGCCATTGCCCGCGCGGAACTCACTGCCGGAGAGGCCGAAGCCTAGTTCCACCACCGCTGGCGACGGCGAGCGGACGGCGAGGGTATAGCTGTGGCGGGACATGATCGCTCCCCATCCTCCCGAGCTGTCGATCCTGCGGCAATGCGCCTTGCTCGGGCTCAGCCGCTTGGCGTTTTACAGCCCGAGCAGATCCGAGCCGCCGTTGAACCTAGCCTTGATGAAGCTTGTCGACGCGCGGTTCATGGAGACGCCGTTCTACGGCAGCCGTCATATGGCGCGGCATCTGCGCAACCAAGGATATTGCCTCTGGCGCAAGCGGGTCAGAAGGCTCATGGCCAGGATGGATCTGCGGGCTGTTTATCAAAAGCCCAGGACCTCGCGGCCACATCCGTCTAAACGTAAATATCGGTATTTGTTTCTGGATTTACCAGGCGCGCGGCCCGATCACGTCTGGTGTGTCGAAATTACCTACATCTTGATGCAGCGCGGGTTCCGTTACCTGCTCGCCATTATGGATCGGGCGACGCGCCGGGTTCTGTCGTGGCGTCTGTCGAATGCCATGGATGTGGAGTTCTGTATCGAGGCCTTGGAGGAAACCGCCACGGCATGGAAAGCCCGGGATATTCACCACGGACTAAAGCCGTCCGTTCACAAGCCCACGCTTCACGGAGATCCTCGCAGACGCAACTTTGAAGATATCGGCGGACGGGCGAGGCAGATGGATGGATAACGTGATGATCGCGCGGCTTTTGCGGTCGCTGAACTACGAATGCCTCTATCTGAACGTGTATGAGGCCGGCACCCCAGCTCGCAGCGGCACTGGGAAGTGGATGATCTCCTAGAGCACCAAGAGCCCCCATTCGACGCTCGATGCCCCCCAAAAGCCCATCAAGGTCTCGATTTGAAGGCGGCAGCATGACCTATAGGCAACCTCAGCGCCGCCGAAAAACTGTCCGGGAAATGGGGACCATCTCAGCGCCACCACCGCTTTATCATGCCCATTACGCGCCCGATAATAGGGTTCGAAGCCTTTTGCTCAGCCGCCGCCACTTGCGCTGGCGTGGGACCGCGCACATCCTCCCTAAAGGGCAGATAGCGTGATGAGCCCTACGCATTCCAGATCATCGCGGCGCTCGCAGGATAAGCATATCCAAGCGAGGGGCGTTTCGAGCCAAGCCGTATTTCTTGCGACACAACCATAGGTTCTGACATATCCGCTCCCCTTATGGATCGTTTCAGCCGCACGATGGCCCAGAGATACCGACGGGGGCGGTTACAGCATCAAGGCCCCAGCACAGCTTCTTTCAACGTTTCCGAATATAGACAACGTATATCCATGGCGCGATGGCGATCGCGACAGTCACGAGCATAACAGTGGCGGCTGCGGACGCGAATGCGATATTCGAACGCAGGAACAGGAAGTCCATGATAAATTTCGCAGGAACATCGGTCGCCATTCCCGGGCCACCATTCGTGAGTGCCACGACCAGATCGTAGGACTTCACTACACCCAAGCCGAGAAGGACAACTGCCGTAACGACAATGGGACGGAGTGTGGGCAGAACGATGGAAACGTAACCACGCCAGATCGGAATCCCGTCGACTTTGATCGCTTTCCACAAATCAGGATCCACGCCACGCAATCCCGCAAGCATAAGCGCCATAACAAGCCCTGCCGATTGCCAAACTGCTGCGAGCACGACCGCATAAATCGCCTTGTCCGGATCAACCACCCAATCAAAGCGGAAAGACGTCCAGCCAAGGTCGTTCAGAGTCTTCTGGATACCAAGGGTAGGATCCATCATCCAACGCCAGACGACACCTGTAACGATAAAAGATAAAGAATAGGGATAGAGATAGATGGTCCGGATCGTGCCTTCCAATGCAATCTTGCGGTCCAGTGCGATCGCCATCAAGGTGCCCAAAACAAGACTGGCGACTACGAAAAGCACGCCAAAAACCAGCATATTATCAACCGAGTTCATCCAGCGCGAGGTATGGAAGAGACGCTCGTATTGCTTGCCTCCCGCGAAGACCATTTCTGGCACAAGTTTTGACGGTGTGAAGGAAATGCCGACGGTCCAGATCATCGTGCCGACATAGGCGGCCAGCACGATGATCCAGGTGGGCCAAAGAGCCATGGCGGCCCTGCTTGGGCGAAAAATGGGGGTTATCATTCGAGCCGCCATGGAACTCTCCTTATTCTGCCGTCATTTCGATCGCATCGGTGAGCGATGCCGCAAAGTCCTCGGCGCTCATCGAAGGCGTATTCCAATATTCCGAAACGGCATCCTGAATGGCCCCGACGCGGTCAGCGCTCGCGCTGATCTCGGGTCCTGCAACCTGCATGGACGGATCCTGCATGGCTTTATATCCTTTCGAGGCACAAGCATCGAGCGAGCTTCCATCCGCGTCGAGCCGTGCCGGGATACCACCCTTCACTTTGTTAAATGCGACCTGAACCTCGGGGGACATCATGGTTTTGACCAGCAAATCATCAACGGCTTTCTTGTCCTGTCTCTTGGCAGCAGGAAGCACGAAGACATCGCTGCTGATGACAAAGTGGTCTTTTCCACCAAGGCCGAGAAGACATTCGTAATCCTTCCCTGCCTCGAGGCCAGCTGCGGTAAACTCGCCCTTGGCCCAATCGCCCATGAACTGCATCGCAGCCTTGCCCTGAATGACCATGGCCGTCGCATCATTCCATTTGCGGCCGGGCGATCCTGCGTCGATATAATTGGTGAGGCGTTTGAAGTCCTGGGCAAAAGCCTTGAATTCAGGTGAGTTGATCTTGTCGGTATCGCCATCGACAAAGATCGCATTGTAAAGGTCGAGATCGCCACGGAACATCATGACCTGATAGAACAGCTCGAGCGTTTGCCACGCTTCACCGCCATGCGCGATGGGTGTAACACCTGCGGCTTTGAGGGTGTCGAGCATCGGGAAGAAGCCGGACCAATCCTCGGGCATCGTCACCCCCGCATCAGCCATGACCTTTTTATTGACCCAGAGCCAGTTCTCGCCATGGTTATCGACCGGCATTGCATAGACCTTGCCATCATAGGACACGGCTTTCAGTAGCGCAGGCGGCAGAGCTTTGTCCCAATGACCGGTTTCGGCATAGCTGCTCAGGTCAGTCAGATAGCCTTTCTGGGCAAGATCGGCAAATTGGGTGCCTGCGTTGAACTGCAGAGCATCCGGAGGATTACCGCCGATGATCGAACTGGTCGCCGCTGCGAGCGCACTCTCGAAATCGGGCACGGCGTTATCGACCCATTCACCGCCATTGGCGTTGAAATCTTTGACCATCACCTGCAATGCTGACGCCTCGGAGCCGCTAGTCCACCAATGCATGACCTGTGCCTTGACCGGATCGGCATGAGCGGGGGTAACAAGGCAGAACGCGCTCAACGCGATACCGGAGGTAAGCCCCGAAAGTGACCGTGACATGTTCTTCTTTTTCATCATGTTGTTCCCTGTTGATGTATTTTGGTATTTTGGCAATCCGGCCATATGGCCGGACCGGTTTTTATGCGTCGGCCGAGTGGAGGGGCACTCTGCTGCCATCGTTCTGGGCAGATTGGACCGCCGCGAGAATAAAGCGCATGCCTTCAAGACCTTCGACGATGCCTGGAAGGTCCGGAGAAGGCGTTCCTGTCTCGAAGGCAAGGATCTTGTCTGCCGCCTCGCGATAGAGCGTGGCGAACGCCTCGAGATATCCTTCAGGATGGCCGCCCGGTATGCGGGTCGCCGCCGTAGCGGCCTCGCCGATCCCGTGCCCACCGCGGATAAATGTCTGGGCAGGCCCATCCAGCGGTCTGAAGGACAGACGGTCTGGCTCTTCCTGTAGCCATTCGATGCCGGCCTTTTCACCATAGACCCTCAGCCGGAGCCCGTTCGCATGTCCACTGGCGACCTGACTTGCCCAAAGCATCCCGCGCGCTCCACCTTCGAAACGCAACATGATCTGCGCGTCATCATCGAGGCTTCGTCCGGACACAAATGAACTGAGCTCCGCACGAAGGCTCTCGGGACGCAGCCCCGTCACGAACCGCATCAGATGGTATGCATGCGTGCCGATATCCCCGATCGCCCCGCCGAGACCGGCGCGCGCCACGTCAGTCCGCCATTCCGCACCTTTCACGCCCTGCCGCTCGACATTGCGAGCAAGCCAGTCCTGCGCATATTCAACCTGAACCACGCGCAGCGGACCTAAGGCATTCTGGGTCACCAGCTCCTGTGCATGCCGCACCATAGGATAGCCCGAATAGTTATGGGTCAGGACAAACAGACGCCCCGCCCGTTCCAGAACCTCGTATAGGGCTTGCGCATCTTCGTAGGTGCTGGCCAAGGGCTTATCGCAGATCACATGGATACCTGCTTCGAGAAACGCGCAAGCTACCGGTACATGCAGGTGGTTCGGCGTAACAATCGACACGACCTCCACACCATCGGGACGGGCAGCTTCCTTTCGGGCCATATCACGATAATCGCTGTAGCTGCGTTCGGGAGCGATGCCACATTCCACGGCGGAGGCCGCCGCGCGGGCGGGGTCCGATGAGAGCGCACCTGCGACGAGATCGAAGCGGTGGTCAAGGCGCGCGGCCATGCGATGGACACCACCGATAAATCCACCCGCGCCGCCCCCTACCATACCCAGTCGGATCCGGCGGCTCATGAAGAAAGCCCCAATAGTCGCCGGTTGGCTGCGGCATCGATTCCTGCGGCCGCAAAGTCATCAAAGGCGCGGTCTGTAACGCGGATGATATGATCCGCGATAAAGCGCGCGCCTTCCGCGGCGCCATCCATGGGATGTTTCAGGGCGCATTCCCATTCAAGCACGGCCCAACCGTCGAAGCCATATTGTGCAAGGCGCGAGAAGACGGCTTTGAAGTCGACCTGACCATCTCCGGTCGAGCGGAAGCGGCCCGCTCTCTCGACCCAAGGCGCGTAGCCCGAATAGACACCCTGACTGGCGGACGATACAAACTCGGCATCCTTGACGTGGAACATTCCGATACGCTCGTGATAGCGGTCTATGAACCCTAGATAATCAAGCTGCTGCAAGACGAAATGGGAGGGGTCGTAAAGGATCTTGGCACGTTGATGCCCACCCACACGGTCGAGGAACATCTCGAACGTATAACCATCAAAAAGATCCTCTCCGGGATGGATCTCGTAACACAGATCCACTCCCGCAGCATCGAACGCATCGAGGATCGGGCGCCAGCGCGAGGCGAGTTCGTCAAAGGCTTCCTCGATCAGTCCCGCAGGACGCTGCGGCCATGGATAGAGATAGGGCCAAGCCAACGAACCAGAAAATGTCGCATGAGCGTCTAGTCCCAACCGACGGCTGGCCTGTGCTGCCAGCATCAGGCTCTCGACAGCCCATGCCTGCCGTGCGGCGGGGTTGCCACGCTTTGCCGCAGGAGCAAAACCATCATAAAGCGTGTCATAGGCAGGATGCACTGCCACAAGCTGGCCCTGAATATGGGTCGAGAGCTCGGTGATTTCCAAGCCATGATCCGACAACAGCCCTTTCACATCATCACAATAGCTGTCCGAGCTGGCCGCAAGGGCCAGATCGAAGATTGCCGGATCTCCGGTCGGGACCTGCAGACCCTTGAATCCAAGGCCAGACGCCCATTGCGCCAGACCGGTAAGGCTGTCGAACGGCGGCTCGGCGCCGATAAACTGCGCCAAAAACAGGCCCGGTCCTTTCATCGTGCGTGGGGTCACGGGAGCACCTCCACGGATTGCGCTGCACGGAAGGTTATGGCCTCCTCGGGTGTAAAGGCTGCGGGCCGCTTGGGACGGCTATTGATATAGAGGGAGCGTCCTTCAATGGCTGCCGTCTCGATGGCGAGCATAACCTCAAGCACATGCCGTCCGAATTCGGTATCACAGCGATGTGCGCGTCCTTCAGAAATCGCGCGGGCCATTTCCGCAAGCCCTAGTCCGCGATAGCAGGAGAATGGAAACTCGCCCAGCCACAGACGGTTATTGGCCCCGAAAGCGCGGGTCGATGTATCTATCTCGGTGAAGCCCCCTACAAGATCGCCCTGCGCGATGATTCCGCCAAAATCATTGGGATCGCAAATCCGGAGCGTGCCTTTGGTGCCGTGCAACTCGATCGGGCGTAGATCGGTATTTGCGACATCCCAGCTTGCGAGGAAGGTAATCTCGGCGCCGCTCTCGAAGCTCAGGAGGGCATTGAGCGTGGTGAAGGTCTCGACAGGAATGCTCTGCCCCTTGAGAGGGCCGTCGGCCGTGACCAGACGTGTGCGCCGGCCGATCCGTCCACTGGCCTGAACCCGCGTGACCGGCCCGAGCATATTGACGAGTGACGCAATGTAATAGGGGCCCATGTCGAGAACAGGACCACCGCCTTTGCGGTAGAAGAAGTCTGGCGAAGGGTGCCAGTCTTCCATCCCATGCGACAGGACGGTGGCAAGACCGGTGACCACCTCACCGATTGTACCCGCATCAACGAGAGCCCGCGCTTGTTGCTGCGCGGGGCCGAGGAACGTGTCCGGCGCAGTACCAATCCGCAGGCCACGCGCAGCGGCTGCGGCCTCCATCGCATCGACCTCGGCTAGGCTAAGCGCCAGAGGCTTTTCGGTATAGACATGTTTGCCCGCATCGAGGATGCGCAAGGAGGTCTCGGCATGCACAGCAGGAATGGTCAGATTGAGAATGACATCGAGGTCATCACGCGCCAGAAGTGCGTCGACCTCCATCGCCTTGATACCGTATGCCGCAGCTTTGGACCGCGCCGCCTCGGGGCGCAGGTCTGCGCAAGCGATGTAGTCGATGTCTTGCAAGAGCGGTCCATTTGTAAAATAGGTATCAGAGATATTTCCACATCCGATTACCCCGACGCGCAGAGGCTTAGTATTCTCTCTCACACTGCAACTCCGTCGAGTTGGCGAACGGCTGCAGAGCTTTGGGTCGCGAAATCGAGCCAGTCTTTCGGTTCGTCATGTTCGAGAATTGCAAGACTTGCGCCAGTTTTGGGAAGCATGGCCCACACAGCAGGCCAGTCGACGATGCCTTGGCCGACATTGGTCCAGCCATCCTGATCGAGGTTCTGGCCTTCGGGCGCGATATCCTTGACGTGGACGGCAATGATGCGCTCGGCATAACGCTCGATCCACATGAGCGGGTCCCCCCCCGCGCGCACGACCCATGCAACATCGAGTTCCAGCGCGCAGCCTGCCTCGTTCATGATGACTTCGATCGGCATCGTGCCACAGGGCAAAGGCTCGAATTCGAACTCGTGGTTATGCCATGCAAAGATAAAGCCTCCCGCGCGCATCTGGTCGCCAACCGCAAGAAGGCGCGCTGCAAGGGCTTGCCACCCTGCCAGGTCGACCGGGCGGTCTTCGGGCTCGAGCCAAGGCGCGATAATGGTTTTCATCCCCAATCGACGGGCGATCTCGATGGCACGGGCAGGTTCTGCTTCGAGCATCTCGAGGTCGAAATGCCCGCTAAGTGCTGTCATGTTGTGCTGAGCTAGAATGGAATGCAGCCCGTCCAGATCTGCATAAAGCTCGCCAAAAGGCTCGACATTGGTGATCCCCATAGCTGCCAGTTCGGCAAGCTGGGTGTCGAGTGAGTCAGACGCGCGGGCGGTATAGAGCTGGAACGAAAGAAGCGGAGAAGTCATGATTTTTCCTGACGGATGGAAGTAGGTTACAGGCGCTGGCCTGATTGGGTATCGAAGAGGGAGGCACGTACCAGATCGGGCTGGAGGAAGACCTGTGTGCCGAGAGCAGGCAAGTGTTGGCCTTGTGCGCTGCCCAAACGAAGCGAGAGCTGGGTGCCGTTGGCGGTCGTGGCCCAGATGATGGTCTCCGAGCCAAGTGGCTCGATCAATGTGACCTCTGCCTCTAATGATCCGGCGGTGCCTTCTGGACAGAGCACGAAATCTTCGGGGCGTAGGCCTAATGTTGCGGGGCCGGTAAAGGCGAGAGGCGCGCTCGAGATCCGATCAAGATCAAAACTCATGCCAGCCGTCGTGAAATGAGGTCCCTGCGGTCCGGAGGAGATCTCGCCTTCAATAAAGTTCATCTTGGGAGTTCCGAGGAACCCGGCAACAAAGAGATTTGCAGGGCGGGTATAGACCTCGGCTGGAGGTGCCAGTTGCTGGATCTTGCCGTCCTTCATCACCGCGATGCGGTCTGCAAGCGTCATGGCCTCGACCTGGTCATGAGTGACATAGATCATCGTATTGCCAAGCGACTGGTGAAGGCGCTTGATCTCGATGCGCAGATCTGCACGCAGTTGCGCGTCGAGATTAGATAGCGGCTCATCAAAAAGGAAAACATCCGCCTTACGGACTAGAGCACGCCCGATGGCTACCCTCTGACGCTGTCCGCCGGACAGATCGGCGGGACGACGTTTCAGGAGGTGTTCGATTTGTAGGAATTTGGCAGTGTGGTTCACGCGTTCGGCGATCTCTGCCTTGGCCATGCCACGGATCTTTAAGCCGAAGCCCATATTCTGCGCGACGGTCATCCGCGGATAGAGCGCATAGGACTGGAAGACCATGCCGATACCGCGATCTTTCGGCTCGGCGCGCGTGACATCCTGACCGGAGATCATGATCTTGCCTGCGGTTACCGTGTTCAGCCCCGCTATCGCATTCAACAGCGTAGATTTCCCGCAGCCAGAAGAGCCAAGGAGCACGAGAAACTCACCCTCGGCGATGTCGAGATTAAGCCCGTCGAGTACGTGCATCGTACCATAGGTCACGCGCAAGTCGCGGATCGAAACAGAAGTAGTCTGAGCGTCGAGCATGATTATCCTTTCACGGCGCCGGCTGCGATGCCGCGGACGAACCAGCGGCCGGACAAGAGATAGATTGCAAGGGGAACGAGGGCCGTCAGGATCGTCGCGGCCATGTGGACGTTATAGGGATGCTCACCCATGCGTGTATTGACGAGACCAATCAGCTGGACCGTCATCGGCTGGTTGTCCTGACCGGCAAAGATGAGACCGAAAAGATAATCGTTCCAGATGCCCGTCGCTTGCAGAATGACCGTCACGACGAGGATCGGCACTGACATGGGGAGAATGATGCGCCCGAAAATCTGCCAGAATCCAGCGCCGTCGATCTTGGCGGCATCGAGCAGCACATCCGGCACTCCCGAATAGAAGTTCCGGAAAATCAAGGTCGTCACCGGCATGCCGAAGATCACATGCACCAAGACAACACCGAAGAGCGATTTCCCGAGGCCCAATGAGGCAAAAGACATGGCGAGAGGATAGATGAACAGCTGGTAGGGAATGAAGGCGCCGATCAGCATGATAGCGAAGAGTACTTCTGCTCCGCGGATACGCCAGAATGCCAGCGCATAGCCATTAATTGCCCCTAGCAACACGGAAAAGAAGACACTCGGGACCGTAATAATGACCGAGTTCCAGAATCCAGTACGCAACCCCTCGCAACGAAGCCCCGAACAGGCGTGATTCCATGCCTGATCCCATGCAGCGAAGCTCGGGTGCTGGGGGAGCGCAAAGATAGAGCTATTGCGGACCTCAGCCATATCTTTCAGCGAGGTCACACCCATCACATAAAGAGGAAGAAGAAAAAAGAGCGCGCTGAGGAGAACAAAGATCCACAGCCCCCATCTGCCGGTGTTCGATGCCTGCTCCATTAGACTCGACCATGGTTCATGAAAACGTTTTCATTGTATGTTGGGTGATATGATCTGCTCAGAGGCATTTTACTCGTCTTTACCTGTCGGGATAAGTGGTCTTTTATAATATTATTAAAACGTTTGCATCGCACGTTTTTAAAGTCAATATAGTTTTCAAGCTAGATTTCAGGAGGAAAGAATTATGGTATCGGCGGTCCGACCAAGGGGCATTGTGACTATCGCCGATGTGGCAAAACTTGCTGGAGTTTCAAATGGAACCGTGTCGCGTTTCAATCATGAACCCGAGCGTGTGAGCCCCGCCACACGCGACAAAATACAGGCGGCCATAGAAACATTAGGATATTCCCCCAATATTCTCGCCCGCAATTTCCGGACCGGTAGCACAGGCGTGATTCTAGTCCTGACATCCGGGATTGGCGATCCGTTTTATGGCGACGTTATCAGCGGCATCGGACGTGTCGCCCGGTCCAAGGGCTACACGGTACGAATTGAGGAACTCTACGATGGAACACCGTTGAGCAGCAACGATCTAAGCAGTTTCATCTCGTCGCGCCAAGCGGATGGGATCGTCGTACTCGGGAGCCCCTGGCCCTTCCGTCATTCTGAGCGTGACGCCGGAGACGCAAGCTATGCGATCGTGGTTTGCGGCGAAACATCCGACCCCGAACTTGCCCGCTATCCGCGTTTTCAGATCGACGGCCGTTCGGCTGCGCATGAAATGACCCGCTACTTGATCGGGCAAGGACATTACCAAATCGGATTTCTGGGGGTTGCGGGAGCGACAGTGCCTCTTGTGGAACGCGAGAACGGCTATAAGCTGGCCATGAAAGAGGCGAATATAGAATTGTCGCCTGATTGGATCGCCGACGCTGGCGTAACAATCGAAGAGGCACGTCGCGCTACGACTGCACTTTTGCACACGCAGAAGAAACCGACGGCAATCATCTGCGCAACCGATGACATCGCGCTAGCTGCGATGGCGGAAATCCACGCCCAAGGGCTGGTCGTCCCGCGCGACATCTGCGTAACAGGTTTTGATGACACCCGATATGCCGCGATTGCCAATCCGCCTCTGACCACAGTCGCGCAACCACGCGAGCAGATCGGGGAAAACGCGGTTTATAAACTCATCGATATGATGAACAACAAACCTGCACCTCTTCGAGAGGAACAACGACAGTATATCCTACCGCATCGTATTATATTACGAGGGTCTTCTCAGGTTTTGGCCGGCAAGACCTAAAGGACTGCGCCTTTCAACGCTCGGCCCACGCTACACTGACTTTCAAACCGGACCACTCGAGCAGGGCAGATCAGCTCCGCAGGTCCTATCAGCCACCGCTATAGGCGCGTGTCTGACAGGATGTATGTGCACATGCTCACAAATAAAGGGGTTACAGCAAAGCTTTCATTGCGATAGGCCGCGCAAGTTGGCAATTTTGCGAACAATAAACACTGGAATAAGAAATAAAATGTCGGACATATCATCAGCCAATGGCTTCGCCGACGCGAATACCTCTGCCACCAACTCGGCGGGCAAGGTGTTGCTGGCCAGCCTGATCGGGACCACGATCGAATTCTTTGACTTCTACGTCTATGCGACCGCCGCCGTGCTGGTCTTCCCCACGCTGTTCTTCCCCAACAGCGATGGTATGACCGCCCTTCTGGCCTCTTTCGCGACCTTCTCCATCGCCTTCTTCGCGCGTCCCCTGGGCGCCATCGTCTTCGGCCATTTCGGTGACCGTATCGGGCGCAAGGCCACACTGGTCGCGGCGCTGCTGACGATGGGCATCTCGACCGTCATTATCGGTCTCCTGCCCACCTATGCGCAGATCGGCGTCGTCGCGCCACTCCTGCTGGCACTCTGCCGGTTCGGTCAGGGCTTCGGTCTGGGCGGCGAATGGGGCGGTGCCGTGCTGATGGCCACCGAGAACGCACCGGAAGGCAAGAAGAACTGGTATGGTATGTTCCCGCAACTGGGCGCACCCGTCGGGCTCTTCCTGTCCTCGGGCCTCTTCTGGGTGCTTTTGCAGTTCATGCCCAAGGAGCAGCTGCTGAGCTGGGGCTGGCGTATCCCCTTCATCGCCTCCATCGCGCTGGTGGTCATCGGCCTGTGGGTGCGTCTGTCGATCACCGAAACGCCTGCCTTCCAGAAGGCTATCGAGAAGAACGAGCGCGTGGCCGTGCCGGTATTCGAGCTGTTTGCCAAACACAAACTCTCGATCTTCCTGGGCACCTTCGTGGCTATGGTGACCTTCGTGCTGTTCTATATCGGAACCGCTTACCTTCTGTCCTACAATGTCAAGGTGCTCGAGATCCCGTTCACCGACGCGCTGGTGATCCAGCTCTGGGGCGCGGTGATCTTCGGTCTGACCATTCCCTGCGCGGGCCTGCTGGCCGAGCGGTTCGGCCGCCGCGAGGTGCTGATCGTGACGACCCTGCTGATCGCCGCCTTCTCCTTCCTCGTGCCCGTGCTGATGGTGGCCAATGAGGGAGCGATCCTGCTGTTCGTGACGCTGTCGATGATCCTGATGGGCCTGACCTACGGGCTGATCGGCACGGCTCTGGCCGCGCCCTTCCCGACCCGTGTGCGCTATACCGGCTCCTCGGTGACCTTCAACTTCGCCGGTATCGTGGGTGCCTCGCTGGCCCCCTATGCCGCGACCTGGCTGCAGTCGAATTACGGGCTGGCCTATGTGGGCTACTACATGGCCGCCGCTGCCGTGATCACGCTGGCCTGTATCTTCGCCATCGGCCGCGAGAAGATCTGAGGCAGGCCGCATCGCTGTCCGAACTGCCCCGGCCACTGGCCGGGGTTTTTCGTGGCGCCCTGCCGCCGAATTAGGCAGGACAGCTCTGGCCCCAACAAATCCGCCCCTTCCTCCTAGACATCGCAAAACGGGCCTGCGCATGTGGCAGGAAAGCAATCACAAGGCCCTCTCCCATGTCCATGACCTCCCTATGGTATGCCACAGCCCCCGCAGGCCCCGCCCTGCCGCAGCTGGAGGAGAGCCTGAAAACGGATGTGCTGGTGATCGGTGCAGGCTTCCAGGGTCTCTCGACCGCGCTGCATCTGGCCGAGGCCGGCACCTCCGTCGTGCTGCTCGAGGCGCATGAGCCGGGCGAGGGCGGCTCGGGGCGCAACGGGGGGCAGGTGATCCCCGGGCTCAAGGACGACCCCGACACGCTCGACCGCCTCTTTGGCGAGGACACCACCGAATTTGCCGGCTCGACGGCCACGGTTCTCTTCGATCTGGTGGAGCGCCTCGGGCTCGACTGCGATGCCGAGCGCACGGGCTGGATCCAGACCGGTGACAAACATGTGCTGATACCCGCGCTCAGACAGCGCATGTCCGAATGGAAGGCGCGCGGCGCCGATGTGGACTGGCTCGATGCGGGCGAGATGGCCGCCTATACCGGTAGCACGCGGTTCAAGGGCGGCTGGCTCGACCGCCGCGCAGGCCAGATCCATCCGCTGAAACTGGTGCGCGCGCTGACCGCTGCCGCATTGGCTGCGGGGGTGAAGATCTATGCCCGCTCGCCGGTCACCGGCCTCACGCGCAAGGGCCACTGGGTGGCCAGCCTGCCCAATGGCAGCACCGTCACCGCAGACCGCGTGCTGACGGCCACCAACCGCTATACCACGCCCGAGCTGGACCCCGATCTGATGCGCGCCACCCTGCCCGCCAATAGTTTCCAGATCGCGACCCGTCCGCTCAGTGCCGAGGAACTGACCCGCATTCTGCCCCATCGCACCCCCGTCTCGGAAAACCGCCGCGTGGGCACCTATTTCCGGATCGGGCCGCAGAACCGGCTGATGCTGGGCGGGCGCGGGGATTTTGCCGATCCACAGGGCCCCGCGCGATTTGCCATGATCCAGCGCGAGGTCGAATGGCTCTATGGCAAGGGATTGGAGATGGAGCATTACTGGTTCGGCGCCGTCGCCATGACACGCGACCACCGGATGCGGATCTTTTCGCCCGAGACCGGCCTTCTGGCCGCCACTGGATTCAACGGGCGCGGGGTCGCGCTCTCGACGGCCTTGGGCAAACGGATTGCCGAGCATTTCCTGACCGGTCGCACCCTGCCGATGCCGGTGCAGAAGACGGTCACGAGAATGCCTCTCTACGGGCTGCACCGCGTCTATGGCACGCTGGCAATCGACTATTACCGCCTGCGCGACAGGCTCGACCGCTAAGCGCGAACGAATCGCGCCCTTACGAAAAGACTGCCAGAAACCACCCTATAATCCCCAAAACAGAAACAATGCCAAAGTCTTGCCGCATATTTTCTGGTTAACCCGACATAATCTTGCCCGATTGTGATCATAGGAGCTTTGTTAACGACGTTAGGCTAGTTGTATGACAGGGCCTGACGTCCCAGAGCGTCACAACCAGGGGTGGGAGGGAAATGCTCGAATTCGAAAATGTCAGCAAGTCCTTCTGGACGGGCAAGCAGCGCAAGGTCATCCTTGATCGCGCGAGCTTCCGTGTGGAGCTGGGCAACTCGCTCGGCATCCTCGCCCCCAACGGCACCGGCAAGACCACCATCATCAACATGATGGCAGGGCTCGAGAAACCCGATGAGGGCGCGATCCGGCGCAGCTGCCGTGTATCCTTTCCGCTGGGCTTCATGGGCGGGGTCGTCGGCAAACATACCGCCCGCGAGAATGCGCGCTTCATCGCCCAACTCTACGGGCTGGACCCCGATTACGTCGAAGCCTTCTGCCGTTGGCTCTGCGGGATCGCCGAATATTTCGATATGCCCGTCGGCACCTTCAGCGCAGGGATGAAATCCCGTTTCACCTTCTCGCTGCTCCTCGCGCTCGAATTCGACATCTATCTGATCGACGAGGGCATGCCCTCCACAACCGATGTGGTCTTCAACCGCAAGGCAGGCACCATCCTGCGCGACAGGTTGCAGAACTCCACCGTCATTGTCGTCTCGCATCAGGCCGAGACATTGGAAAAATTCTGCCGGACTGCGGCCGTTCTGCGCGATGGCCAGCTCTATATGTTCGACACTCTGGAAGAAGCGAAGCGGATGTATGACTACACAACCTAGGACCACCAAATACCGCATCCGCCGCCACGAGATCCAGAGCGGCGCCAAGGCCCGTTCCGCGCCACTGCGGGAGGAGCCTGAACGGAACATGCCCGCCCAGAGCCCCGCACAGGCGCCCGCAGCGGACACGGTATCCGGGACGGTGACTGCCACACAGCGCCCCCCCACCGCGACCCAAGCCCCGCCTGCGGAGCCGCCCGCCACAAAGACCGATCCCGCCAGAGCCGACACCGCACGGAACAGCGCTCCCCGGCGCAATGCGGCCCTTGGCATGATGGGCCAGCCGCCAAAGACAGGCCCCGCACCGGATCCGGACGATCCGGCGGCGATCTTCGAGCAGCATGATGATGGTTTCGGAGATATGAAATTCGCCGATGCCGCCCGCATGCAGGCCGAAGCCAATGCCGATCAGGTTCTCGACAAGGGCGAGAAGACGCTCGACGAGGAAATAGAGGCCATCCGTCGCGAAAGTCTGACCGGCCGCCAGCTGCGCCTTGCCCGCCGCATGGCCCAGAAACACGGGATCGAGGCCACCTCCGATTTCGAGGCGGTGCTATTGCTGCGCCGCAAGGGCATCGACCCGCTCGACCGTTCCAACATCCTGTCGCTGGTCAAACCCGACAAACAGGAGAACCTTCCGGCGGTTGCGGGCAAACGCAGCCTCGCCAGAACCAGCACGATGGCCGTGGCAACCGCCCCGCATTTGCCCGCCGAAGCAATGACCGAAGAACATCGCGCCAGCGAGATCCTCGCCATCCAGCGCGATATTGCCCGCCGCAGGCGGCGCAAGCTGATGCTGCTGGCGACCCGTCTGGCGTTTTTCGTTTTCCTGCCGACGCTCATTGCGGCCTATTACTATTTCGCCATGGCGACGCCCACCTATTCGACCAAGAGCGAATTCGTCATCCAGAAGGCCGACAGTTCGGCCGCAGGCTCCATGAGCAGCCTCTTCTCGGGCACGCAACTCGCCACCAATCAGGATAGTGTGACGGTGCAGAGCTTCCTGCAATCGATGGAAGCGATGAAGCGGCTCGATGACGAAGAAGGTTTCAAGAAACACTTCCAGCAATCCTTCATCGATCCGCTGCAACGGCTGCCCACGCCCGCCACCGACAAAGAAGCCTACGCGCTTTACAAGAAGGTCGTGAAAATCGGCTATGATCCATCGGAAGGCGTGATCAAGATGGAGGTGATCGCCGCCGATCCCGAAACCTCGACCCGCTTTGCCAAGGCCCTGATCTCCTATGCCGAGGAACAGGTGGACCAGCTGACCTCGCGCCTGCGCGGCGACCAGATGCAGGGAGCCCGCGACAGCTATGACGACGCAGAGGCCAAGGTCCGCGACGCCCAGCAGAAAGTGCTGGAGCTCCAGCAGAAACAAGGGGTTCTGGACCCCGCCTCCGAAGGTAGCCTCGTGATGAGCCAGGTCTCCGCCTTCGAGACTCAGCTCCAGCAGAAACGGCTCGAACTGGGCCAGCTTCAGGACAACCCGAGCCCCAACGCGGCTCGTGTCGCAGGTGTGCAGGGCGATATCAGACGTCTCGAGACGCTGATTGCCAGCCTGCGCAAGCAGCTGACCCAGAATACTGCGACCACCAATTCCATCGCGGCCGTCTCGGGGGATCTGCGCATCGCCGAGGCCGATCTGGCCACCCGTCAGGGCCTTCTGGCACAGGCCGCCCAGCAGATGGAGACCGCCCGCCTCGAAGCCAACAAACAGGTCCGCTATCTGGAAATGGGGGTGCGCCCGATCACCCCGGATGCGCCCACCTATCCGCGCGCTTTCGAGGATACGCTGGTGGCCTTCCTGATCTTTGCCGGCATCTACCTGATGCTGTCGCTCACCGCCTCGGTGCTGCGCGAACAGGTCTCGAGCTAGAGACGGCCCAGCACGATGGCAGATCCCGAGCCCCGAAGCCTCGCCACAGGCTTCGGGGCTTGCCATATCCGGCCCTGCGCAATAGGGATTCCGTCAAAACCGTCTGCTGCATCTGCATGAAGGACCTGCCATGACCCCCTATGACCGCGCCCATGCCGCAATGAGCGCCCAGCCCGAAAATGATGCGCTGCGCTTGGCCGTCTATGACCGGCTCGCCGATGCGGAACTGTTCCTGCTGCTGGAAGAAGAGGCCGACGGTCAGGACATCCGCCCTCAGGTCTTCGAGACCGAGGATGGGGCTTTCGTACTGGCCTTCGATACCGAGGAGCGCATGGCCGAATTCTCCGCAAACCCCGTGCCCTATGCCGCCCTTCCGGGCCGGATCATCGCACAAAATCTGGTGGGCGAGGAGATCGGCCTCGGCATCAATCTGGGCGTCGCCGACTCGGCCATGCTCTTGCCGCCCGAAGCCCTCGACTGGCTGAGCGAGACCCTCACCCATAGCCCCGCGCAGGCCACCGGCCGTCCGGTCAGCTTCGACGCCCCCGCCCTGCCCCCCGCGATCCTGGGGCTCCTGCTTCCGGCATTCGAGGCTAAATTCGACCAGCTGATGGGCGTGGCCACCCGCGCGCTTCTGGGCGGCGTCACCTATGAGGACGGCCATAAGGGCCATGTCCTGGCCCTGCTCGGCACCCCCGAATCCGCCCGTCCCGCTATTGCAAAGGCCATGGGCGAGGCGCTGACCTTCTCGGGCCTCGACGCGGGCGAGCTGGATGTCACCTTCCTTGATGAAGAAAGCGAGGCCGCCCAGCGGCTCCTGGCCAAGGCGCTGGTCCTGCATCTGCCCGAGCACGAAGAGGCCCCCGCCGCAGAGCCCGAGCCCCGGAAAGGCCCCGGCATGGATCCGGCAAAGCCCCCGATCCTGCGCTAGATCCCGCTTCCAGCGTCGCTAAATATCCCGGGGTGAATTGGGGCCGCAGGCCCCAAGAGGGGCAGCGCCCCTCACACAACCCCGCGGGCCAGCGCATCCTCGACCGCCAGCCGCGCCATCTCCATCACCGCCTCGCGCGAGCTGGCCGCCGCGATGAACCGCCCGTTATGGCAGAATTTCGCGCCCTTTACACCCGAGGCCTCCTCCAGCGCCGCACCATTCAGCCCCGCCCAGTCGGCCGGCAGATCGGCGCGGTTCTCGAACCCCTCATCGAACTTGCGGATAGTGCCCAGGGTCCAGTCCTCGGGCCCGCGCGGCGTCACCACGAACCACAGCTGGTCGGCGCCCGCCTTCACCACTGCCGGACGGAACGGCATGCCCATCGGCAGTTCGAGGATCCGGCCCTCGCCGGCCGCTGCTATCGCCTCCGCCACCATGCCAGCGGCGCGCAGTTTCGCCGCCGAGCGGTTGACCCGCGCCTCGAGGAAGGTCCGCGCAATACCGACAGCCTGCCAGAAGGCATTGATCTCGCCCTCGGGGTCGCGGTCGTCAAACACCGGACGCAGCGTCTCGATCAGCCCCGGCAGGGTCATCGCTTGCAGCGCCCCCGCCTCGGAGACGGACAGCTTGCCGTTATCCACCAGATCTACCGGCGTCACGAAGCTGCGGTCCACGCTGGCATGCACCTCGTCCAGATGCTCTTCGGCAATTCCGAACCCACGCAGATAGTCACGCCCGAACTGCGCCCAGATGAGCCCGAAGGAACTCAACGGCGCGCCATCCTCGCGCAGGGGCGCCTCGCGCTGATGGTGATCATAGATATTGCGGGCCGCATCGAAATCACCGCCCACATCATAGATCACCCGACCCTCGGCAGGGGTGATCCAGCCCGCATCGCGGGTGCGCACCAGCTCGGCCTGCGGGAAAAGCCGCGTCAGGATAACGGTGGAAAATACCTCATCGGCATGGAAACCGCCGGAATGGGTGACAAGATGGGTGATCATGGGCGGCCTCCAGAAATAACTCTTGGCCGCAAATAGTCAGGGCCTGCGCCAAAACGCAAGCCCAACAAAGTCACCAACCCAGACGGTCGCGGATCTCGTAATACCACGAGCCCAGCACCGAATAGGGCACGCGGAACGTCCGCCCGCCGGGGAACGGAATCCAGGGCAGTTTGGCAAACACGTCAAAGCGGCTTGCATCGCCATTGATCGCCTCGGCCAGAATGCGCCCGAATGTATGTGATCCGGTCACGCCATGCCCCGAATAACCATGCGCGTAATAGGTCGCATTCCCCAGACGCCCCATCTGCGGCACGCGCGAGAAGGAGAGCGCGAAATTGCCCGACCACGCATAATCGATCTTCACATCCGACAGCTGCGGGAAGACCTTCATCATATTGCCCCAGAGCTTGGCCTTGATATCCTTGGGGTCGGTTCCGCCATAGACGGTGCCCCCGCCGAAGAGCAGCCGGTTATCGGCCGACATCCGATAGTAATCAAGAATGTAGCGCACATCCTCGATACAGGTATCGGCCGGCATCAAGGCCCGCGCACGGTCCTCGCCCAAGGGCTCTGTCGCCATCACCTGCGTGGACACCGGCATCACGCGGTTTTCCAGATCGGGCACCACATGGCCCAAGTAGGCATTGCCGCAGAGCACCAGAATCCGGCAGGTGATCTGCCCCTTTTCGGTCCTGATCACCGGACGCGCCGCGTTGGTATCTACCGAGACCACCGGCGACATCTCGTAAATCGTGCCGCCATTGGCCTCGATGGCAGCAGCCTCGCCCAGACACAGGTTCAGCGGATGCATATGCCCGCCCGTCGGGTCGATCATGCCACCGACATAAAGATCGGTCGCGGCATGCTCGCGGATCTCGGATTTGGTCAGCATCCGCTGATCATTGAGCCCGTAGCTTTCCCAGAGCTGTTTCTTTTCCTCCAGCTCGCGCATATGCATGTCGTTGAAAGCGGCAAACACGTTGCCATCCTTCAGATCGCATTGGATGCCATAGGTCGAGACGCGCTCGCGGATGATCTTGCCGCCCTCGGTCACCAGCCCCGCCACAAACCGCGCAGTGTCCTGACCATAGGATTTGCCGATCTTCTGCAGGCTCGCGTTCAGCCCGTTGACGATCTGCCCGCCATTGCGCCCCGACGCGCCCCAGCCGATACGGGCGCCCTCGACCACGGTGACCTGATAGCCCTTCTCGGCCAGATGCAGCGCGGTCGAAAGCCCCGAAAACCCCGCGCCAACCACGCAGATATCGGCTTCCTGCGCGCCTTCGAGCGCGGGGCGCAAGGGCGCAGGATTGGCCGAGGCCGCATAATAACTGCCGGTATGGGCACCATTGCCCGCATAAGAAACAGACATCAGACTGCCTCCAGATAGCTGTGGAATTCGAAATCGGTCACATGGCGGGTGAAGCGGCGCAGCTCCTGCTGCTTGCATTGCACGAACATCCGCTTGAGACGTTTGGAGTAGATCTGCTCGATATGCGGCCCACGGGCAAAGGCGTCGATAGCCGAGGCCCAGTCGAGCGAGAGGTGGTCGAGATCGAGTGAATAGGCATCGCCCTCGATGGGATCCGGCGGCTGCCATTCGCCCTCGATCCCCAGAAGCGCGCCGCCAAGGATGGAGGCCAGCACCAGATAGGGGTTGGCATCCGCCCCCGCCACACGGTGCTCGATCCGCCGCGCCTTGTGGTGCCCGCCCGGAATACGGATCGCGGCGGTGCGGTTCTCGTAGCCCCATGCCACCGACGAGGGCGCATGGCTGCCCGGCAGCAGGCGGCGGAACGAGTTCTCATGCGGCGCGAAGACCAACGCATTCTCCTGCATGGTGCGCAACAGCCCCGCCACGGCATGGCGCAGAAGCGGTGTGCCCTCCTCGCCGCCATTGTCGAAGACGTTATTGCCATCCTTGTCGACCAGCGAGAAATGCACATGCATCCCCGAACCGGCACGGTCGCCATAGGGCTTGGCCATGAAGGTCGCCGCAAACCCGTGCTTGCGGGTGATCCCGCGCACCAGCCGCTTGAACAGCACTGCATCATCGGCGGCGCGCAGCGGGTCATCGACATGCATCATGTTGATTTCAAACTGCCCTGCCCCGTTTTCCGAGATCGCGGTATCGGCGGGAATATTCTGCGCACGGCAGGCGTCGTAGATCTCGTTCAGAAGCTCGTCGAAATGCTGCAACTCATCAAGCGACAGCGCGCCATCGCTGTCGAGCCGCTTGCCCGTGACCGGCGAACAGGGCGGCTGCGGCGTGGCCTCGCTGGGGTCCACGATATAGAATTCCAGCTCGGTCGCCACCACCGGCGTCAGCCCCAACGCCCTGAACCGCTCGCAGACCCCAGCCAGCGCGCGCCGCGGATCACCCAGGAAAGGCGTGCCATCCTCGTTGGCCATCCACAACTGCGCGAAGGCCGCCGGACGCGAGGTCCAGCTGATCAGGCTCAGAGGCCGGCCGGTATAATCCCCGATCCCGTCGGCATCGCCCGTGTCGAACACCAGCTCGGACCCTTCGATATCCTCGCCCCAGATATCCATCCCCAGAAGCGATAGGGGCATCCGCAAGGATCCGTTCTTGACCTTATCGACGTGATCGATGGGCAGGCGCTTGCCCCGCATCACCCCGTTCAGGTCGCAGATACAGGCAAAGACGGTTTCGACATCCGTTTCGCTTTGAAGCTCGTGTTTGACGCGGCTATTCATGATCGCTCCGGCAAAATGTGATAGCATTTTCTGAATTGTGATAGCATTATGTGAGTCTGTCAACTCATGGCACTTCTTATGACCAAAGAAACATCGATCCCCGACCTGCCAATGGAAACCGGCGACACGGTGCAGGACAACTGTTACCGCCGCTTGCGCCATGCGGTGATGCTGGGCCTGATCGCGCCCGGCACACAGCTGACCCTGCGCGGGCTGGCGCTTCAAATGGGCCTCAGCCCGACCCCGATCCGCGAGGCGGTCCGGCGGCTCAGCTCCGAGCGCGGCATCGATGTGCTGGGCAATCGCCGCCTTCAGATCCCGCCGATGACCGCGGGCCGGTTCGAGGAGCTGGTGGCGCTGCGCATCATGCTCGAAACCCATGCCGCCCTGCGCGCCCTGCCCCATATCGCCGACCGCCAGATCGACGCGATGGAGGCCGTTGACCGCGAGATGGACACCGCCCTTCAGGCACAGGATCTGGACGGGCTCACCCGTCTCAACCAGGAGTTCCACCGCCTGCTCTATTGCGCCAATCCCGATCAGGCGGCGCAACCGATGATCGAGAGCCTCTGGCTCCAGCTCGGTCCATTCCAGCGGCAGGTCCTGCGCGGCATCACCGACCATTACAAGATCGACCGTCACAAGGAGATGCTCGCCGCCCTGCGCGCCCGCGACGCACAGGCGCTGGTGGCGAGCCTGCGCGCCGATATCACCGATGGCTCCATCCGGCTCGGCCGCCGCGCGCTGGACCTGCCCGAAGACAGCGCCTGACGACATAAGCAAACGGGCCGCAATAATGCGACCCGTTTTCGTAGCGATTGGAGAGGACGGAAAGACGCTCAGGCGACGTGGCGCACCGGCGCCTCGTCGTCGCCCTCCAGGCGGAACACCGACACTTCCTGCTTCAGCGCGACCGTCTCGCTCGACATGGCCTGCACCGCGGCCGAATTCTGCTCGAACATCGCGGCATTCTGCTGGGTCACCTGATCGAGCTGGTTGATCGCATTGGTGATCTCGGCCACACCTGCCGCCTGTTCCGACGCGCCCGCCTCGATCGAACGGACCATCCCGTCCACCTCGCGGATCAGCGCCTCGATCTGGCTCAGCGCCTGCGACGAGCGGTTGGTCTGCTCCACACCCGAGCGCACCTGCACCTCGGAGGTCGACAGAAGCTGCGAGATATCGCGTGCCGCCTCCGACGAGCGCTGCGCCAGCGCCCGCACCTCGGAGGCAACCACGGCAAAGCCGCGCCCCGCCTCGCCCGCACGCGCCGCCTCGACCCCCGCATTCAGCGCCAGAAGATTGGTCTGGAAGGCGATATCGTCGATGACGCTGGTGATCCGGTTGATCTGCTCGGAGCTTTTCTCGATCTCGGCCATCGCCGAGACCGTATCCTGCACCACATGCTGACCGTCACTGGCCGTCTGCAATGTGCGGCCCACTGCCGCCGAGGCATTCCGGGCATTCTCCAGCGCGTTCGACACCGAGGACGACATCTGGTTCATCGCCGCCGCCGTCTCCTCAAGCGAGGCGGCCTGCGTCTCGGTGCGCCGTCCCAGCTCGGAGGAGGCCTGATCGATCTGCATCGTCTCGGCCTCGAGACGGAAGGCGCTCGCGCGGATCGCCCCCGCCATCTGCGCCATATTCTCGATCGCCGCGTTGAAATCGCGCCGCAGCCCTTCATAGGAGTCGGGGAAGGTCTCGCGCAAAACAACCGTCAGATCGCCGCGCGACATGCCCGAAAGCGCCTGTCCCAGCTCGCGCACCACACGCGCCTGCTCGTCCATCTGGCGCTTGCGCTCGTCTTCCGCCGCCTGACGGGTCGCCTCGGCCTCCTCGCGCAAACGGTCCTCCTTCTCACGCGCCTCGCGCTCGGCCACCACCTGCATCTCGCGCAGCTCGGCCTGCTTGTGCATCGCCTCTTCCTCGGCCCGGAACCGCTCGACCTCGGCATCGGCCTGCAGCCGGTCCAGTTCGGCCTTCTCGATCAGCGCCACGCGGAACCCCTCGATGGCGCGCGCCATTGCCCCGATCTCGGATTTTCCATTGGTATAGGGGACCGGCGTTTCGGTATCACCCGCGCCCATGCTCTCCATCCGGCCTTTGATATTGGTAATCTGGCGGACAATGTCCCGCGCGATCAGCCCCGCAACCAGTGCCAGCGCCGCAAGCATAACGCCCATCGTCACAAGGCTCAGCAACCGCAGATGCGACAGTGAGGCGGTGATATCGGAGACATAGGAGCCGGTGCCGACAATCCAGTTCCAGTCGGGGAACAGCGTCACATAGCCGAATTTCGCCTCCGTCTCGCCGGTCTCGGGATTATTGAAATAATAGATCAGCTTGCCTCCGCCCTCGGCCTGCGCGATCCGTCCCATCTCGGCAAACACCTTGGTGCCCTTCACATCCGTGTAGCCCGCCTGGCTCTTGCCGATCCATTCGGGCTTATAGGGGTGGAACTGGTAGACCATATCGGTGCCGAATCCGAAGAAATACCCGTTATCGGCAAAATGCAGCCTCGACAGCTCCTCGCGCCCCAGCGCCTGCGCCTCGGACAGGTCCATCCTGCCCGCCGTCACATCTCCCTGCAACCGCTCGAGGATACTGACCGCCGTCTGCGTCACATCGCGCAGATGCTGCTCGCGCATGTCATACGCGTTATCTACCGAGAATTTCAAAAGAAGCTCGGACGTGCCGAACAATGCCAATGCTGCCAAAAGCACGATCCCGTAAAGGCGCGCTTTCAATGTTTTCACCCAAGCCACTTGATACATCCCGTCTGCAAACCAATCGGCCACAAACCTGACGGTATAACCTTAAGAGAAGAAAAACGGGCGTAACCATAACCCCGATATGAGGATCAAGCCTCTGATCACGCTATACTCTTTCTCTCGGTCCGACAAAGGCTGGCACGGGGTATCTCAGCGCAAGGTTGCAGAATCGCAGTCTGTCCCTGTCTCGATAGAGACATGCACGCGTGAACGGGAAACTCCCGGTGTCGGAGCGGTAAATTCCGTAGGAAAGGGGGGGTAAGGAGGCGGCGGCTTCCAGGGAGGAGGAGGGAAGCCGCCGCATAGTCCCGAGGCTCAGGGAGGAGGAGGAGCCTCAAGAATTCCTTGAAACCTTTGTAACCTGTCCGGAAGGAAAGAAATACTTCATAATACTCATGGCAGAACTTCGCCACGCGCATGGCGGAGCCATCCACGTTTCATTTTGAAGTATTTCCGAAGGGTTTCGCACAGCGACGCTGGGTCAACCCTCAGTCTGAAACGGATATAAGCGCTTACTGGTTCTCGACCTGCGCGGCATTACAACGTCAATCATCAAAGCGACTCGTATAGCTGCACCCGAAAAGCCGGGCCGTAAAACCGGTCAGTGCTGCACAGGCGTCATTTTCACTTGCTGCATAATTTATAGCCGACAAATAAAAAGCAAGCACTATTTGTCAGACATGTAGAAATATTAACACATGGCCGTTGCCACAGAAGGCGGGCGGGCGCTCCTGTCCGGCAGGGAGATAGGACAGCTCGCCCAGACAGTCGCAGGCGTGGCGGCAGCGACGGCAGACCGCCAGCATCTCCTCGAACCGTGCATGGCCCAGCCTCCCGCTGCGCAACAGCCCCGCCAGATCGACCCCCGCACGGCGTGCCATGCCCCATAGCATCCAGAAATGCAGGTTGTCTTTCAGATCGTCCACATCAGGCTCTCTCACAAGTCCACCCGTCGCCCGACCTTGCATCAGCCGGCGGTGCGACGGTCGCGGCCTTTCACTCGGCCGCAATCGGGGCATCCTCGGTCATCAGACGCTGCAGCCGCCCCATCAGCCTGCGGTTATTGCAATAATCGGGGGCCTGTGCCGCAACGGTTTCCCGATCCTCGGGCGCCTCCCGCGCGGCCAGAAACTCCCGACATTTTCCGGGCTGGGAACATTGCGTGCAGCGGGTCACGGTCTGGCTCCACTCGGCATCAGACATATGCCCTTGCGCTTTGGCCTGTGTGAAATCAACACCCACCACATCGCCCATCCGGTCGACAAGTGCGGCATGCATATTGAGGGTTCGGGGATCGGTCATCTGCGTCTCCATTTCGGGAAGGCGACCCGCATGACCGCCCAATCCGGACCAACCCTGCCCCGCAAAGGCGCAGCCCTCCTTGATCTGGATCAAATCCACCGCGCAGACCTAGAGTTTCGCCCGCAGCTCCTGGGCCCGTGCCGCTACCGCTTGCGCATCCTCGGACAGAACCATCGCCTGCTGCGACAGAGCGGCGGCCCGCTCGGCCATCGCGCAGGCTGGCTGTGCAAAGCGCGGCTCGGTCCGTGCCAGCCCCGCCAGCACGTCCTGCAACCGGATCGCCACCTCGATCTGCCCTGCCCCGTCCCGCCCGATCGCATCGAAGGCATTGCGGATCAGCGCCTCGGGGTCCAGCTCGCGCGCCATCACCCGCAGGCAGCGCGGCGCCTCGCCCTTGGGCCGAGACTGCCCCCACTCGCCCAACACCGCCATCAGCCGCCCCAGAATATCGATCGCCGTCCCCGGATCGTTCACCGCAGGCGACAGCGCCCGCGAGGCAATCTCCGACATCGCCCGCAGCCCGAATTCGGGATCCTGCTCGTAAGACCGCGCCTGTTCGATGGTGAAAGCCTCGTGCAACGCCTCCTCGGCCTGCCGCCGTGCCTGCGCATCCTCCAGCAGCGCATCACAGCGCAAGATCCCCACTCCCGGATGCACGAATGCCCCGGGCTGCGCCAGGATCCAGATCCGGCAGCCCAGATCCTCGGCCACCTCCTGCAAAACCGCCGGGTCCACATGCAGCACATGCCCCGTGCGCATGGCCATCAGCTCCCAGCTGCCCACCGGCGGCTCTTCCCATGCACAACAGCCCAGCACAGGGTCTTCGGCGCGCATCACCAGCGCCTCGCGCGTGGCCTCCTCCACCCGTAAGGCCGTATCCTCCAGCCGCCCGAACTCGCTCAGATGCTGCACCCAGCGCAAGAGCATGATGACAATCATCGCCACCACCGCGATCGTCACCGCAAACAGCACCAGCCGGCCGGAATTGCCGTAGATCCCCGTCTCGAGCGCGATGATCCCCACCAGCGCATAGACAAAGGCCCCGATGAAGGAGGCCAGCACATGCTGCGTCAGCCGGTCCGATTGCAGCAGCGTGATCGCCCGCGGCGTGGCCGAACCCTGCGCCGCCGAGAAGGCCGAAACCATGATCGATAGCGAGAAGGTCGAAACCGTCAGCATCGAGGAGGCAATGATCTCCAGAATGCTTTCGATGGCATCGGCCGAGACATCGACCCCCAGATCCTCGGGCACCCATCGTCCCATCCATGCCGCACTCAACGCTGTCACCACCCCCAGCACGCCGAAGGCCGTCACGCGCACCCAGATACGCTCGAAAATCTGTTTGATATGCCAGCGCCAACGCGACATGCCCGAACTCCTTGTCTTTTATGCCAAGGATCTAGCGCATATCCGCCCCGAACCAAGGTCCATGCGGCCCCCCGATCAGACGCCCGAGCTGCGCTTTTTCAACCGCGACATCGTCGCCCGCACATTGGCCATGCGCGCGGCATTGGAGGGATGGCTGCTCATGATGTCATCTTCCGGATTATCGATCCGCTTGAAGATCTGGATGCCTTTCAGCGGATGATAGCCCGCCCGCAGGCTCAACACCGCGCCCAGACTGTCGGCCTGCAGCTCGTAATCCTTGGCCCGCGTCAGCGCGCCCAGCTCGGCTCCGATGGTCTGCGCCTTGCGCACCTGACGGTTCGACGCTCCCTGCGAGGCGATGATCGTTCCCATCAGGACGGCCCCCGTCTGCGAATCGTCGGCCTTCATGTCGAGATGGCCCAGAATATGATGCGCCGCCTCATGTCCCATCACGAAAGCCAGCTCGTCCTGATTGAGCGCCTGCGAGATCAGCGTCAGATTGAAGGCCAGCACCGGCTGCCCTTTCTCGTCCAGCGTCTGGAACGCATTCGGCTCGGGATCGGGGCGATCATCGACCATGATGCGGAAATCGCAATTATGGACCTGCGCCAGCTGGTGATGGCGGCAATAGCTCTCGATCACCGGCTCCATCCGGTGCGCCGCCGTCATGAAATTCTTCGCGGCCACCTCGGGGGGCAGCAGATCCGTGCTCGGGGCAAATTGCATCGACGCGTCGCTGGCATCGGAGCCCTGCCCCGTCACCGGTGCGCATCCGGTCACGGCGCCACCTGTCATCGCCAGAAGGACACAGGCCGCAACAGCCGGTAGCGGCAAAACCGGAAAACGCATGAGGACGGGTCCTTTCGTGAACTGGGCAAAATTCAGCCTAGCCAGCTTCTTCCGAAGTGGAAAGCCCTGCCCTGACTATTTTGCCCATTTTGCAAACAAGGCCTGTATGCGCCCGAATTTTCTGCTGGCGGGTCGCGATTTTATCGGCCAGACTTTCTCCATGTTTACCATCGAGCACGAATTTGACGCTACCGTGATCACCCTTGTCGACGAGGGGGATGATCCACGGGACTACCTGCAAGAAGACATCAAGATCGAATCCTTCGAGGATTGTGTTGTTGTCGAGCAGCTGGATGAACAGACGAATTCGGTCCAACGGGTCGTGTTCTCACATGCGCAACTGCGCGAGCTTGCCGCCTCGCTCAGCCTGCCCGAAGGGGTCTACCGGATGAAGCAGGTAGAGGCCCGCGACGACGGCAGTCTCGAATAAGGTCCAGCCCGCCAGCAGCCCCCCGCCAACACGCGCCGCAGGCCCGCCGCCTGCGGCGCGTTCTCTTTCTGCGCCCGCATATTCCGATAGGCACCCGTTTACAGGAGCCATATTGCAGGCACCGTAAACGGGTGCCTCAAGCCCTCGGACACACCTCTTTCTGCCCCGACCTGCCCGGAAACAAGAAGGGCAGCCCGATGGGCAGCCCTCAAAGGTATCCGTTTACGGGAAGCGATGTTCAGGGGGTTTCCAGCAGATAGGCCAGCTTTTGCATGACCGCATCGATCATCTCGCCATCCACATTCCCGCCCTCGATCTTCACCGACCAGCCATTCGCCTCCGATATCGTCTTCAGCGTGATGCCGCTTGTCAGCTTGCGCACCTCGCGCGCCCGTTCCGCGCGTGCGGTGGGCTTTTTCGGGCGCCCGCCCCGCGCAGGATCGGCCTCCACCGGCTCCAGCTGCGCCAGAGCCTCGAGCACCATCTCCGCCTCGTCTGCCGCATTGGCGGGGTCGCGACGCGCAAGCAGATCGCGCAGCCGCGCTTCCGCCCCGCCCCGCAGGGCCGCTGCCAGCTTCAGCCCGTCCCGCTCCTTCATCAGCTCGGGGAAGCGGAGCATGTCGCCCAGCTCCTCGAAGATCAGCGCGAAAGAACGGATTTTCGAGCGCTTGCCCTTGGAGGCCATCGGGAACAGCGCATCGACCGCCGCCTCCACATTGACAAACGCCCCCTGCTGGCTGGCGATCACCGCGATCCGTCCACGCTCGAAATGGCTCAGATTGGCGCGGATCTCGTTTTCCTCGATCATCGCCGCAAAGGTGCCGCCCATCGCCTCGGGGTCGCGCAACACGGCGCGGATCTTTGTATAGGCGGGCTTTTCGGTCAGCTCGAGCAGCGCCTGCACCGCCCGGAAGCGCCGGTAGCCCGACAACAGCCCGTAGCGGAAGCCCCGCCCATCCTCGGCCAGGGGATAGACCTCGATCGGTAGCCGCAAACCATTGGCGGCAATCGACATCTGCAGCTCCTGCATATCCTCGGCATCCAGCACTACACGGTCGCGCACCAGCGCATCCGCATCGATCTCCTCGAGCGGGATCTCGAGCATAACAAGCCCCGCTTCCGTCTTCTGCCGGAAGCTTTCGGCATCGTTACGGTCGCGCGCGGCCCGTTCACGATCCTCTGCGGGACGCGGATCATAGGAGCTTGCCGTCTCGGCCGCGACCTGCGCAATCGGTGCGGCGGTAAAGCTGCGCGAGGAGGTTTCGCGGCGAAACTCGTCTTCAAGACGGCTCAGATCATCCGCGCTCGGTGCTATCAGTTTTCTCCGTTTCGCCATGATCAGCCCTCCTCGCTCTGGCTATTCTGCTCGGCCTCGTTCAGCTTCATATCCCGCCACCATGTGCCGAGAATGACCTCTTTTACCTCCGCCCATGTCCGGTCGAAAGTTTCCCGGCCGCGGATATAGGTGTCACGGTTGAAATCTCGGTAATCGGTCTCGTAGATCCCGGAGACCTGTTCGCCCGCCTGCCCCACCATCGCGGTGACCTCCTGCCGGTAGGTCGTCATGAAATCCCCGAAATAGGCCTGCACGACATTGGCCAGATCGGTCTGCTGGGCTGCGTCGAAACGGGTCACGATCGCACGCACCGCATCCCATTCGAACCCGATCTCCGGCAGGCCATCAGCACGACGCATCCGGTTCTCGCCATCCTCGATGGAGGCAAAGGTCGAGTAGATCATGTCGAAAAACCGCCCCGTGCTGTCGAACTCGAGGAAAGATGCCCCGAGCGGCACCAGAAGAATATCGGCCGCCGCGAGCGCGTTGATCGTCAGGTACCCGAGTGCGGGAGGCGTATCGAGGAAGACGAGATCGTAGTCGTCCAGAATACCGCCATCTTCCAGTGCGTTGGAGAGCGCATCCCAAAGCGGCCAGCTCCGGAGCTGCATCCGCCAGACCGGGACCTGGAACTCGGCCCAATAGAGGTTGAGCTGCGCCCCGATCAGATCGATATTGGGCCAATGCGTTTTCTGGATCAGGTTTCGCGGCGAAACCTCCAGTGCTTCTTTCAGCGTCTCGTCAAGGGGATAGGTCGGCTGCCCCCCCGCCTCGCGAATGCGGTTTTCCTCCTGCAGCGCCTTGGCATAGTCATGTGCCAGCATCGGGAACGCTGTTTGCCATTCATCGGCCACCTGCCCCCCCATCACCGATGTCATCGAACCCTGACTGTCGAGATCGATGACCAGAACCTTATAGCCATCAAGCGCGGCCGACATAGCCAGATGCGCCGCGGTCGTGGTTTTTCCGACGCCGCCTTTAAAGTTGGCTACCGCAACGACTTTTGCCGGTAAACCTTCAGGGCGCCAAGGTTTATACTGCCGGTTCTGCGCACCTTCTTCGGCGAAATGCTCACGCAGCACGAGAATATCCTCGAGCGTGAACCATTTGGACCCGCTATCCCCGTCACCCTGGGGCAGATCGGGATTGGCCTTGAGCACACGCCGGAGATGGGCCGGAGCAACGGGGATCAGATATTTGCAGATCTCCCAGATCGAGAATTTCCGCAGGCGCTTCTTGCCATCGGGCGCGTAGCCGCGGCGGGCCAGATCGTCGCGGCCGCGGGAGGCGAAGGCCGCCGCGCGCGCGAAGCGGGCCGTGTCGATGCTTTCGGAGAGCTTCTTTGCGGCTTCTTTGGGGTCTATATTGAAATACGGGGGCAGATCCGTGCGGCTGCCGTTACCAGATTTGCTTGCCATGGAACCTCAGCATGTTCGCTGTTTATCGCGATATCCAGGCAACTATCGCACATGATGGGCGCAATGGGAATCGTGCAGGGCGCTATATCCCTGAAAATATTGATTTTGGGGACATACAGACGGGTGTTTTGAATCTTTTAGATATTTTTAAGAATCTTTATGGGCATAAAGAGCGTTTAATAACAACGGTATAGGCATAGTAAGGCACCGCTATACAGGAGGAAGGGAGACCGGATACAGGGGGGATGGTACCTGATTCCGGTGCTAGGGGTTCCGATTCTCAGGGATGTACGCTGTTTTGCCAGATTCAGGTTGCAAATCATGACTCAGGCTGTGGATAAGTGCCTCATTTTCAAAGGTACCGATTCACGGGATCTCGGGTTTTCCACAGATCCCTCCTGTAGCCGGGTACCTGAAACCCCGTCGCGGACCCTCGGGTATCCGTTTACGGGATGGCCCAGAGGTGCCAAGAAAAGAGTTGTCATGGGGTACCTCATGGCCGAATAATCGGCTACATCGCAGACCAGCGCGGGCGAATCTCTGCCCGTCGACACAAGGCATGAAAAAGGCCGGGCAGGATGAACGAGCTAGATATTCCGAAGGACCACCTGAGCGGGTCCCTGCGCCGTGGCGCAGTCAAGAAACATGTGGCGGCGATCCACGTCTCGGGCAAGCTGACACTGTTGCAGCGCAAGCTGTCGAACGTGCTGTTGCTGAATGCCTATGACACGCTGATCAGCCAGCAGGTGCACCGGATCGATGCCCGCACGCTGTGCCTGATGATCGGCTATAACTCGAACGATATGGATACGCTGAAACAGTCCCTGCGCGGATTGGCCGAGACGGTGGCCGAATGGGACATGCTCGATAGCGAGGGCAAACAGGAATGGGGGATCAGCTCGCTTCTGTCCTATGCCAAGCTGAAAGGCGGCGTGTGCGAATATGCCTATTCGCCCGCTCTTGCCGAGAAGCTGAATGACCCGAAAGTGTTCGCGCTGATCAACCTCAATATCCAGCGGCGGTTCACCTCGGGCCATGCGCTGGCGCTTTACGAGAATTGCTACCGCTTCGTGCGGACGGGGTCTTCGGGCTGGTGGAGCCTCGATCTGTTCCGGCGACTGATGGGCGTGGCCGATAGCGATTATTACGAGGTGTTCAAGCATCTCAACGCCAAGATCATCAAACCCGCCGTGGCCGAGGTGAACAAATCCTCCAACATCATGGTGACGCCGGAATTCAAGAAGATGGGACGCTCGGTGACGGAGATCCGTTTCCGGATCAGCGAGAACCCGCAGCTGGCGATCCTCGATCTTGATGACGGGGAGGGGCTTCGCAAGAGCCCGATCTATGCGCGGCTTCTGGCGCTCGGCGTGTCGGACCGGCTGGCGCGGCAATGGCTCACCGAACATGGTGAGGAGTATGTGCGCCAGAAAGTGGATTATGTGGCGGGGCAGGGCGCAGTCAAAAACGCCATCGGCTATCTGAGCGCGGCGTTAAAGGATGATTACCGCCCCGATGCGCCGGAGGTTTCGCCGCGAAACCCCGAGCCCGATCCAACATTGTCGGCGCGGGTGCGGCAGCTGACGGTGATCCGCGATCTGGCGGCTAGCCGCACGCCCACCCAGCGTGATGCCGATAAACGGCTGTTCCTGTCGCGGCTCGAAGGGGCCGAGCGGGATGATTTCGAGCGTCATGGCTGGATGTCGGCGCTGAATGCCGGCGCTATTGCCGCCTTCTGGAAGGAGCTGTCCCCCGATGCCTTCGATGTGTGATCCTGTTGCACCGCGCGAGATGATGGAGAGCGATGGCGCGTGGCTGGCCGACCCGCATCATCAGGCATGGCTGGCCGAGGATGCCGAGCGGCAGTTGCGGTTCTTTCTGGGCAGTCTGAAAGGCCGCGGGCGGTTTGCGGTGCTCGATCACGAGGGGCGGGCGATCCCCGGTCCGCAGGAGCTTCATACGACCACGCGGCTGATCCATTCCTATTCTCTGGGCCTGTCTTTCGGCTTTGCCGAGGGTGCCGATATGATTGATGCGGGGATGGGGTTCTTGTGGCGCGAGCATCGCGATGCCAAGCGCGGGGGCTTCTTCGCGGCGGTGCGCTCGGGCGTGACGAATGGGACAAAAATGGCCTATGGCCATATGTTCGTGCTGCTGGCGGCGGCATCCGCCAAGCGGGCAGGGCATCCCGATGCGGACCGGTTGCTGGGGGATGTGGCCGAGGTGCTGGAGCGCCGGTTCTGGGACGAGGGCGCGGGGCTCTTTGTCGAGGACTGGTCGGAGGATTGGCTGCATCTGTCGAAATATCGCGGGATGAACGCCAATATGCATGCGACCGAGGCGCATCTGGCAGCCTATGAGGCGACGGGCGAGCGCGCCTATCTGGAGCGGGCGGGGCGGATCATCGATGTGTTCATCCGGCGGCTGGCACCGGAGTATAACTGGCGGATCCCCGAGCATTATACCGAGGAATGGACGGTGGACCGCGCCTATGAGGGGGATCCGATGTTCCGGCCCCGCGGCACGACGCCCGGCCATTCGGTGGAATGGGCGCGGCTGGTGCTGCACTATTGGGATCTGCGGGGACGGGTGGACGAGGACCTGCCGGAGGCTGCGCGGATCCTTGTGGAGGAAGCGTTGCGGCTGGCCTGGCGGCGCGAGGGCGGGTTTGCCTATACGCTGGATTTCGACGGGCAGGTGGACCGCAAGGCACGCTATTGGTGGCCGGTTTGCGAGGGGATCGGCGCGATATCGGCCATCCTGAAAACGGGCACCTTTGCACGGGGCGAGGAATGGTATCGCAGGCTCTGGGCCTTTGCCGAGGCGCATCTGGTGGATCGCAAGCGCGGCGGTTGGTATCCTGAACTCGACGAGACCGGCCGCCCTGCGGACGGCCAGTTCAAGGGTAAGCCGGATCTCTATCACGCGCTGCAGGCCGATCTGATCCCGCTCACCCAAGGAGTGTCGCGGCTGCAGGACGGGCTGGAGGCCTGGGCGACGGCCTAGGGCAGATCGCGGGTGAAGCCTGCCTCCTCGGCCAGCGGCCAGTAGAAATCGGGTGGCAGGCCCGCATCGGCACGCTTTTCCTCGTTGAAGGGCGGCTTGAGGGCGCCATGGAAGTAATGGCGCACAAGACGGTGAAATTCGTCTTTTGGATCAATGGCATGGCGGCCACAGAGGAAGTTGAACCATTTCGATCCATAGGCGACATGGCCGACTTCCTCGGCATAGATCGTCTCTAGGGCTGCGATGGCATCGGGCTGTTCTGCCTTGCGGAAGACCTCGATCATACCGGGCGTCACATCAAGGCCGCGGGCCTCGAGCACCATCGGCACGACGGTCAGGCGGCCCATCAGATCGGTCGCGGTATCCTCGGCGGCGCGCCACATCCCCGCATGGGCGGGCAATTCGCCATAAAAGCTTCCCATGGTCTCGAGGCAGGCGCTCATCAAACGGAAATGTTTGGATTCCTCATCCGCCGATTGCACCCAGTCATCATAGAAGCCGATCGGCATGGTGACATCGGTGAAGCGGGCGATGATGTCCCAATGCAGGTCCACCGCGTTCAGCTCGATATGGGCCACCGCATGCAGGAGCGCCTTGCGGCCAGCGGTCGTGCCCGGACGCCGGCGCGGCACCTCGCGCGGCGAGAGCAGGGCAGGGGCCTCGGGGCGGGCGGGTTGCAGGGGCGGCGGGCAGGATCCGATGGGCATCGGGTCGCCCGCTTTGCGGCGGCGGAACCATTCGGCGGCATAGGCCCGCGAGCGCCCCGTCTTTTCCATCGCATCGGCGGTGGTCAGAACGGAGGTCGCGCAGGCGGCCAGTGTCTCGGGAATGTCGAAAGAAGCATCTGTCTGGGTCATGTTGCGGTGATAGCCGATGACAGAAGGCGAGAAAAGCGGCACGAGGGGGTGCACCTGCGCGGATGGCGTCTTATTCTTTTCGTAAGCATGGATATGACCGGCGCGTTGCCGCGCCGCGAGGAGCCGTTATGGAGACAGAGATGAGCAAATCGAAAGTTATGGTATTGCAGCCGTTGCGCCCGGTGGCGATGGCGCGGCTGGAGGAGGGCTACGAGGTGTTGCGCGCCGATCTGGCGCAGGACCGCGCCGCGTTTCTCGCCGCCCATGGCGCGGGCGTGCGGGCAGTGGTGACGGATGGCCATTGCAATGTGACAGCCGAAATCCTGTCCGCGATGCCGGATCTGGAGATCGTCGCCTGTTCCTCGGCGGGGTTTGACGGGTTCGATCTGGAGGGCATGGCTGCGCGCGGTGTCGCGCTGACCAATTCCTCGCCCGCGCTTTGCGATGATGTGGCCGATTGCGCGATCATGCTGATGCTGGGCGCCTCGCGCCAGCTGGTGGCAGGCGAGGCCTGGGTCCGCAGCGGCACATGGGGCTCGCGCGGGCCGATGGGGCTGACCCGCTCGCTGAAGGGCAAGGTGATGGGCATTGTCGGGCTCGGGACCATTGGCGAGGCGATCGCGCGGCGCGCGCAGGCGATGGCGATGGAGGTGCGCTACTGGAACCGCCGCCCGAAAGACGTGCCCTATGACTATGTGCCCGATCTGATGGGGCTGGCACAGCAGGCCGATGTGCTGGTGGTGATCGTGGCAGGCGGCGAGGGCACGCGCCATCTGATCGACGGGCAGGTGATCGACGCGCTCGGCCCCGAGGGCCTGTTGATCAATGTGGCGCGCGGCTCGGTGGTGGACGAGGCGGCGCTGATTGCCGCGCTGAAGGACGGCCGTCTGGGGATGGCGGGGCTTGATGTCTACGACAACGAGCCTACACCCGCCCCCGATCTGGTGGCTTTGCCCAATGTGACGCTCTATCCGCATCATGCATCCGGCACGCAGGAGACAAGAGATGCGATGGCGGGGCTTGTGGTCGACAATCTGAATGCGCATTTCTCTGATGCGGAATTGGTCAGCCCGGTGGATCTGGGCCGATATGTGGAGGCCTGATGTGCTGAAATACTTTTACTGGCCCTTTGCGGTGACGGTGCTGGCCTTGGCCGGTGCCTTTGCGCTGGGGCTGCAATATAGCGCGACGCTGTCGGGCGCTTTCGGCTTCCTGCTGATCGGGGGGATTCTGGCGGTGCTGGAGATCTCGCTGTCCTTCGACAATGCGATCGTGAACGCCAACAAACTCGAGACAATGGACGAGAAATGGCGAAAGCGGTTCCTGACATGGGGGATCCTGATCGCCGTGTTCGGGATGCGGATCATTTTCCCGCTTCTGATCGTGGTGGTGGCGGCAGGGATCGGGCCGATCGAGGCGGTGCGTCTGGCAGCGACGAAACCTGCGGAATATGCGGAGATCATTCATGGCGCGCATCTCGAGATCGCGGCCTTTGGCGGCGCGTTCCTGATGATGGTGGCGCTGAGCTATTTCGTCGATGCCGAGAAGGAGGTCGACTGGATCGCGGGTGTCGAACGGGGGTTACGCCGGTTCGGGGCGGTGAAGGGCACCGAGATCGTGCTGGTGCTTCTGGTGATGATGGGCTTCTCGACCGCGCTGCCCGAGGCGGTGCAGGACGAGTTCCTGTTTGCCGCCATTTTCGGGCTGGCGACCTTTCTCGGGGTCGAGCTATTGGGCGCCTATCTCGACAAGCGCGAGGCCGTAGGGGCTGTGGCCAAGGGGGGATTGGGCGCGTTTCTCTATCTGGAAGTGCTGGATGCGAGCTTCAGCTTTGACGGCGTGATCGGGGCCTTCGCGCTGACGCAGAACCTGTTTCTGATCGCCATCGGGCTCGGGATCGGGGCGATGTATGTGCGGGCGATGACCCTGATGCTGGTGGAGCGCGGCACGCTGACCGAGTTCCGCTATCTCGAGCACGGGGCGTTCTGGTCGATTCTCGTGCTGTCGGTGATCATGTTCGTGCAGACATTGACGCCGATCCCCGAGCTGGTGACGGGGCTCTTGGGAGCGGGGTTCATCGCTTTGGCCTTCCTGTCCTCGGTCCGGTATAACCGGCGGGTGAAGGCGTGACATATCTCTCCCGGGGGTGGCTGGTGTGCCCCTCCGGGAGGTGGGTGCTCCGTCAGTCCTTGTAGGATGGCAGTGACAGCCCCCGCGCGATGGCCAGCGCCCTGAGAATGAACCCGAGCAGCGCCGCAAGAGGCCCTGCAATCGCGAAGGGGCAACCGGCCCATGTCAGCATGACAAATCCCGCCGAGGCGGCGGCGGCGGCCGTCACATAGATTTCGGGGCGGATGATGATGGAGGGCTGGCCCGCCAGCACATCGCGGAATACACCGCCTGCACAGGCCGTGATAACGCCCATGGCGGCAGCGGGAAGGGGCGAGACCCCCAGAGCCAGCGCCTTGGCGGCCCCATAAACCGCATAGGCCGCCAGTCCGACCGCATCGAACCAGTCGATCGCCCGCTCGTTCCAGAACCGCTTGGGTGTTTTCCAGACCGCGAGACTGACGGCGAAACAGGTGGCAAGAACCCAGGGGTTATGCACCCAGAAGACCGGCGCGTCGATCAGCAGATCACGTAATGTGCCGCCGCCAATGCCGGTGATCGCTGCAAAAAAGGCAAATGTCACAAGTGTCTGCCTTGCCTTTGCGGCCGCCAGCGCGCCGGAGGCCGCAAACACGGCAATGCCGGCGATATCAAGCCAGAACAGGGCGGTATAGGCGAGCGGTGTCATCAGGGGCTCCGGTAGGTGCAGAAGTTTCGGGCTGGCAGGTCATCCGGACTATAGGGTTTTTAAACAGCTTATGTACCGGTCTTTTGCGGTTATTTTATGGGCATATATCTTGGTGGCGTGAGGCGGACTGATCCGTCAGATCGTGCTTGCGCTGGCGCACGCGCTCATCGAAACTGCGCTATCTTTTCTGCTTTCAGGACACTCTCGATGATCGATTTCCAACGTTTTCCCGATGCGCTGACCACTGATCTCGGCGCGTTTACCCCGCTCGATGGGGCTCTGACCGAAGGGCTGAGCGAAGCCTCCAAGTCTCTCTGGACGAGTGCGGATGGTCGTGTCGAGCTGGGGCTCTGGGCGTGCACGGCAGGCCTGTTCGATCTGGAAATGGAGGGCGGATCGGAGTTTTGCCATTTCCTGCAGGGGCGGTTGAAGGTGATACAGCCTGATGGCAGCACCACCGAATACGGACCGGGCGATGCGCTGATGATGCCGCTCGGCTGGCGCGGACGTTGGGAGGTGCTGGAACCTCTGCGCAAAATCTACATGTATGATTACAAACAGGCCTGATCTGCCGGCACCGTATGCAGGATACAATGCCCGCAGGTCTGTCCGGGGACGGATCCGGAAAGCCGCCGTCGCGGGCGGCCTTCCTACGCATGGAACGGGTCAGGCGCGGCCTGCGGCAAAGCCCGAGGCCCAGGCCCATTGGAAGTTATAGCCGCCGAGCCAGCCCGTTACATCGACGACCTCGCCGATGAAGAAGAGGCCGGGCTGGGATTTTGCCTCGAGGGTCTTGGCATCGAGCTCCTTGGTGGAGACGCCGCCCAGCGTGACCTCGGCGGTGCGGTAGCCCTCGGAGCCCACCGGCTTGATCTGCCATTTATGGACATAGGTGGCGAGGTGGTCGAGCTTGGCGTTGTTCTGGTCGGCCAGACGGCCCGTGAGGCCCGACTCGGCCACCGCCAGCGCGGCGATCTTGTCGGGGAGCCATCGGGCCAGCGCGTTATGCAGCGCCATGCGCCCTTTTTCCTGCCGTTGCTCCGCCAGAAGGATGGCGATGTCCTGACCGGGCAGTAGGTCGAGGGTAAGCGGGTCGCCGTCGCGCCAGTAGCTTGAGATCTGCAGGATGGCGGGGCCCGAGAGGCCGCGATGGGTGAAGAGAAGATCTTCCTCGAAACGGGTTTTGTTGTGCTGGATGGAGACGGGGGTTGCGGTCCCTGCGAGCGGTTTGGTTTTCACCAGTTCCTGTTCTGCAAAGGTGAGGGGCACCAGGGCAGGGCGGGTGTCGGTGAGCGACAGACCGAACTGTTCGGCGATCTTGTAGCCGAAACCGGTGGCGCCCATTTTGGGGATCGATTTGCCGCCGGTCGCGATGACGAGTTTGGGGGTGGTGAGGGGGCCTTGCGAGGTGGCGAGGTGGAAGTCTGTGCCCTCGCGGGTGACGGCATCGACGGTCGTCTCGAGCATGAGGGTCCCACCGGCCTCGCGCAGGTCGCGACATAGCATATCGACGATCTGCGAGGCTTTTCCGTCGCAGAAGAGCTGTCCCTTGTGTTTCTCGTGCCATGCGATGCCCGCGCGGTCGAGGCGATTGATAAAGTCCTGCGGGCTGTAGCGCGAAAGTGCAGAGAGCGCAAAGCGCGGGTTTTGCGAGAGGAATCGGTCGCGGGCTGTCAGATGATCGAGCTCTCGATTCGTGAAGTTGCACCGGCCTCCGCCGGAGATCCGTATTTTTTCGCCAGGTCGTGCAGTGTGATCGATCAGACAGACCGACCTTCCGCTGCGTCCGGTTTCGATTGCGGCCATCAGGCCTGCGGCGCCAGCGCCAATGATTATTGCGTCAAATCTCATCATGGGATGTTCCCTGCACGAAAGTTCGGGCGGCGACAAATCTTTTTTGATTTTTCCTCTTGCGCCTGCCCGACGCCTTAGCTAAATACCCGCCCACAGACAGAGTTGGGGCGTAGCCAAGTGGTAAGGCACCGGTTTTTGGTACCGCGCACCGTAGGTTCGAATCCTACCGCCCCAGCCAACTCATTCCTATGTGACGTTCTCCCCAAATTGGAACTTATTCGCCCTAAGTTGGCAACTTGTTCGGGGAAAACTGATATTTGGTCATCGGGAATAGCTTTAGGCGACGTTTGCTTGCCCTACGGCTCATCATCACCGTTGGTGGTGGGCAGTCCGAATTCGTGAAGCTGACGTTTTGCCAAATTATCTTTTGACCAAGGGCATGCACTCACGAAGGTTGCCAGAGGTCGCAAGATAATCAACGCAGTGCAGCATGCGGCCAGAAGGGCGGAGAGCATGCGTAATTGGGCTGACCCTACTCAAAGGTCGAGCTCCCGATATGATCGCAGTATTGCTGTGAGGATAGGGAGACCGAAAATGGAATACTTCGTTGGCTTGGATGTGTCGCTTCGGTCTTGCGCGCTTTGCACTGTGGACGGTCGTGGCAAGGTTTGCATGGAGCGAGAGCTCCCGTGTGAGGTCGATGAAATCGCCAATTGCCTGAACGCGTTCGGACATCCGATCGTGCGGATCGGCTTTGAGGCTGGTGCGCTGAGCCAGTACCTTTTCTTCGGCCTGCAAGACAAGGGTTTCGAGATCGTGTGCATGGAGGCTCGCCAGGTCAGTGCTGCACTTTCAGCGATGCGGAATAAGACTGACAAGACGGACGCGAAAGGCATTGCTCAGATTTTGCGGACGGGTTGGTTTATCCCGGTGCATATGAAGAGCCGGGAGGCGCATGGGCTACGGGCTTTGCTGAGCACCAGAAAGGCCTTGTTGAAGAAAACAATGGACTTGGCAAACGAGGTGCGTGGTTTGCTGAAGATATTTGGTGTCCGCCTTCCTCGGACCGTTAAGCACGGTAGTTTCGACGGCCTCGTGAGGCCCATGATCGAGATGGATGAAGTTCTCGCGCACGCAGTCATTCCGTTGCTCGATGCACGAGCCGTCCTATTCCAGCATTATCTTGAACTGGATCGACGGGTGAAGCATGCGGCGTCGCAAGACGAGGTCTGTATGCGGATGATGACGGCGCCTGGTGTAGGCCCGATCGCTGCTCTCACATTCAAAGCCGCGGTCGATAGCCCCAATCGGTTCAAACGTTCTCGCAGTAGCAGCGCACTTTGGCCTCACGCCGAGGCGATACCAGTCCGGCGAACATAACAATCCAGGTCGCATTTCCAAAGCCGGTGATCAGAATGTCCGAGCGACGCTTTACGCTGCTGCAAATGCGTTGCTCATGCGAACGATGGCCGGATCGCAGATCAAGTCATGGGGCATGCGCCTAATGCGCACCAAAGGTCGGCGTCGAGCCGTTGTGGCCGTCGCCCGTAAACTCGCCGTTCTTCTCCATCGGATGTGGCTTGACGGCACAGAATTCCGTCAGGAAAAAGTGGGAGGCCAGGCATGACCCACAGGCATGACCCAATAGCCCACCACCTGACCTGAACGGGATCGTCCATCCGGACGAGGTGTGTGGATGAAGCCGAAAATGTCTGCTGCGCAACTTGAAGCGCGCCGGAAAGCGGGGCTCTCCACTACCAATCCGACACATGCAGATCGTGTCCCAACTGATGGTGTAGCTCATAGCGGGCCTCGTGCTGACTGGCGGGCCGAGCTGATCAGTCGCGCTGCGCTGCAGGCAAGCTGACCACGACATCATCGCAGATTGGCGCCAGCGTTTCCAGTGTCATGTATCGACCGCGCTGGACGGTCCATGCTTCGGTCTGCTCCATCAGGATCGCGACCTATGAGGCGGCGGATCGCAGCTTCATTCGGAAAGATCCCGACCACGTCCGTGCGGCGCTTGATCTCGCCGTTTAGGCGCTCAATCGGATTT
>NZ_JAYWLC010000020.1:0-60567 GCF_040297545.1 Thioclava kandeliae | reverse complement strand
CCAACCTGCGAGCCGTAAAGGTCAACGCCAGCGCGACCAATCGTAATTACATCCAATGGTTTCGACATAGGTATTCTCCGTCCTCGGGTCGCATCGCGGACATGATGCGCAGGGTCATTTCAGGCAGCGGGGTTGATCGTCTCGAAGGTCAGGCTCTGGTGGAACTGTTCGTGATAGGCGATGAAGTCCTTGGTGTAGGACTGTTCCATATGGAAGGCATGCGCGGCCTCATCGACCCAGGATTCCACGAAGACCAGCTTGTCGGGATCATCCGTGCAGGTGAAAAAGTCATAGGAAAGGCAACCCGCCTCGGCGCGGGTGGCTGCCTGTGCAGCCGGGGCGCGCTCGAGGATCTTCTCGCGCGTGCCGGGCTGGCAAAGGATCGTGATGATGAACTTGTACATGGTCTTGGTATCTCCAAAGCCTGTCCCGTTCGGATGCGCCCTTCCAAGTGGCCGGAGGGGGAAGCTCCGGCCACATCCTCGGGAGGAAGCGGTTAGCGGATGATGGTCGCTTTCAGCGCATCGATGGAGGACTGGATACCCGCCTCGGTCGACATGGTGAAATCTTCCATCTCGAGGCTGACCCAGCCATTATAGCCCATCATGCCGACAACGGAGAAGAACTCCTTCCACCATTGCAGGTCACGGCCCGCGCCCACGGCGACATAGTTCCAGCTGCGGTTCGCGACATCGGTCACGTCTTTCAGCTCGAGAAGGCCGTTCACGTCGCAGACGCCGCGCTCGATGCGGGTGTCCTTGCCGTGGCAGTGGTGGATCGCCTTCCCCAGCGCGCGGGCAGATGCGATCGGCTCCGCGCCCATCCACATCAGGTGCGAGGGGTCGAGGTTCATACCGACCATCTCGCCCACTTCGTTGCGCAGACGGAACAGGGTCTCGGGGTTCCAGACCAGCATCGCCGAGAAATTCTCGAGCGCATAGCGCTTGATGCCAGCCTTCTTGCCGAAATCGACCAGATCGTGCCAGAGCGGGAAGGCACGGTCTTCCCATTGATAACGGTCGCGCTCGGGCATCTCGTCGGGCCAGGACTTGGTATAGACCAGCCAGTTCGGGACGGTGTCACCGGGCGCCGCCTCGGGCAGACCCGACATGGTGACGATGGTTTCGACGCCGATCTCGCCTGCAAGCGTGATGGTTTCCTTCATCTCTTTGAGATGACGGGTGCCCATCGCGCCCGGATCGAGCGGGTTGGCCGAGCAGTTGAGGGCGGCGATCTTCAGGCCACGAGCCTCGATCTCGGCCAGCTTCTGCTTCAAGAGGCCTTTATCGGCCAGAAGCTCGTCGGCGCGGAAGTGGGGGCCTTTCGACCACCCGCCACCCGTCATCTCGATGCCTTCCACACCAAGCTCGACGCATTTGTCGAGCATATCCGTGAAGGACAGATTGCCCATCACATCGGTGCAAATCGAAAGTTTCATGCATTTTCCTCCCGCAGCGCCTGGCCGAGGCTGATACCATCGGTGTAAAGCGCGGGTTTTTCAATCATCGTGACAGGCTCGAGCACACCGCTCTCCACTGCGCGCAGGGCTGCATCGGCGACGAGCGTCGCGGCGTAGCCATCCCATGCGGACGGGCCGGTTGCGGTGCCCTCGCCCGCGGCCACGATCCATTCGCGGAATTCCTGATCATAGGCTTCGATGAAGCGCTCGCGCCAGTCGGCCGGCAGTGCCTGACGGTAGCCATGCGCGTCCGAGATAACAGTCGCCGGACGGTTCGGCAGCGCGGCAATCCCTGCCTCGCAGCTGACTTCCCCACGGATATCATAGCCATAGCCGATATTGACCGAGATCTCGACATCGACGATGGCCCCCGAGGCGCAATGCAGCAGCACGATATGGGGGTCACGCAGCTCGCCGCCTTTGGAGGAGCGGCGCGGCAGACGCACCTCGACACCCACGACCTCGTCGCTCAGGAGCCAGCGCGAGATATCCGCATCATGGACCAGCGTGTCATTGAGCGGCATTTCCGAGGTGTAGAGCCCCTCCGGCACCGATGCGTTGCGGTGGCAGGATTTATACAGAAGCGGTGCGCCCAGCGTGCCGCTGTCGATCACGGCCTTCAGGCGGCGGTAATCGGCATCGAAACGGCGCATGAAGCCCACCTGCACCAGACGGCGACCGAAAGCGACCTCGGCTTTCATCACGCGCAGGGCCGCCTCTTCCGAGGTCACCATCGGCTTCTCGCAGAACACGGGCTTGCCGTGGGCGATGGCTGTCAGGAGCTGCTCCTCATGGGCAGGGCCCCACGAACAGATGACGATGGCGTCGACCTTGTCCGAGGCGATCAGCGCCTCGGGGGTCTCGAAGACTTCCGCGCCAGCGGGGGCGGCGGATTGTGCGCGGTCAAGCGCGATGTCGGTGACGGCGGTAATTTCCACCCCCGACAGGACCTGGGTCAGACGACGGATATGGTCCTGACCGATCATGCCGGTGCCGATGACTCCAACCTTGAGTACCATGGCGTGTTCCTTATTTGTAATGCTTGTCGAGATAGCGTTTGGTCTCTGCGAGCATGAAGCGCGCGCTGTCCTCGGCGCGGTCCTCCCATGCGAAGACGCAGTTCGACAGAACGCCATCGAATTTCATATCTGCGAGGGTCGAGAAGAACAGATCCCAGTTGATCTCGCCCTGACCATAATCGAGGTGCTGGTGAACGCGGACCTTGGATTCCGGCGGGTTCACGATATAGCGCAGCTCCGACGACTTGTTATGGTCATAGGTATCGGCCAGGCGGACATGCTCCAGAAGGCCTGCGGTCGCGCGCAGGTTGGCTTCCATATCGGGCCCGTAGAAGAAGGTATGCGGCGCGATGAACGAGGCGCGGACCATCGGCGAGTTGATCGTCTTGATGATGTCGATCGCCGGATGGATCTCCTCGACCCAGTCCTCGGGATGCGCTTCAAGCGACAGCTTGATGCCCTCTTTCTCCAAGAGCGGCACGATGATGTCCATTGCACGGAAGAACTGCATCTCGCAGGTCTCGGGGCGGTGCAGGCCCGAACGGTCGTTCAGCGAGCGGTTCGGCGAGCCACCGCGGCCGAATTCGGAAACGAACATCGGGCATTCCAGCTCGACGGCGAACTCGATCGCGCGTTTCCAGTTGTCGATCGCGTTATCCCATTCGTCCTGATAGGGGCTGGCCCAGCGATACATCGGCTGGATCGTAGCGAGGCCGACATTATTGTCGCGCAACGCCTGTTTGAAGCTCTTGATACGCTCCGGGTAAAGCTTCGGTCGGGTCCACCATGCGAAGAAGTCGGGACGGGGCGACATTTCGACATAGTCATAGCCCAGTTCGGCGACCTTGCGCACCGTGTCTTCCAAAGACAGGTGACGGATCATATGCGGGTCGAGCGTGTGTTTCATGGTCAGGACCTTTAAGAAGCGTTCGAACGGGGCGTCCCTCCTCCGGACGCCCTATCCATTTTCATAGGGCTCAGGCGACAACCTGCGGCGGATGGCCGTCATGGGTTGCCATATGGCTTTCCATTGCCTCGCCCAGATCGGCCAATGCCTCACCGCCTGCCATCAGGTCGGTAATTTCCTCACGGGTTTTCTCGCCGCGTTTGAAGTTTGCGGCAACCGCGCCGCGGATCAAAACCGCGTAATGATCGCCAACGGCCATCGCGTGGGTCACCTGGTGGGTGATGAAGATCACCGCGATGCCGCGACGCTTGGCTTCCATGATGATGCGTAGGACGTGGCTTGCCTGTTTGACACCAAGGGCTGCGGTCGGCTCGTCGAGGATAAGGACGCGGGCGCCGAAATGGACGGCCCGTGCGATGGCGAGCGACTGGCGCTCCCCGCCCGACAGACCACCGATCAGACGGTCGCCATCATCGATACGGGTGATGCCGAAGCTCTGGACCGCTTTGACGGCAACTTCATTCGCGGTCTTGCGGTCGAAGAACTTGAAGGGGCCGATCTTTTTGACGGGCTCGACACCCACGAAGAAGCTGCGGCCGATGGTCATCAGCGGGAAGGTGCCGCCGAACTGGTGCACTGTGGCGATCCCACGATCGGCGGCGTCCTTGGGCTTGTCGAAGCTGACCGCCTCGCCATCCATGAACATCTCGCCGGTGGTGGGCTTATGGACCCCTGCGAGCGTCTTGATGAGGGTCGATTTCCCCGCACCGTTATCACCCAGCAGGCAGAGCACTTCGCCCGCTTCGACTTTGAGAGAGATATCGTGCAGCACGTCGATCGGACCGAAGGACTTGTTGACGTTGCGCAGTTCCAGAACCGGGGTGATCATGATCCGTGTCCTCACTTCTGAGTTTTCTTGGACGGCGCGCTCAGCGCCAGTTTACGGAAGCCGTTATTCATCAGGACGGCCACAAGCAGCATCGCGCCGAGGATCAGGCTCGACCAGTTGCGGTCGATATCGGTGAAGTAGATCCCCTGGCTGACGATGGCGAAGGTAATGGTGCCGACGAAGATCCCCATGATGGAGCCGAAGCCACCGGTCAGAAGGACGCCACCCACAACCACGGCCACCACCGCGTTGAAGATATAGTTCATACCACCGGACACCTGCGCCGAGTTGAACAGGATCGCCCCGCACATGCCGACAAAGGAGGCGCTCACAGCCGAGAGGATGAAGAGGCCGATCATCAGGCGGTCGGTGGGGATACCGGCGTTACGGGCCGAGACCTTGTCGCCACCGAGAGCAAAGATCCAGTTACCGCGGCGCGAATGGTGCAGCACATAGACGAAGCCGATGGTCATGGCGATCCACCACACGATGATCACCTGGTAGCTGCCGCCGATAAGCTGGCCAAAGAGGAACTTGGCCCATCCCGGCGATTGCAGCGCGACCGAGGCGGAACCGGTGAGCAGCACGGAGGCCGAGAGCACGATCCCCTGCATGGCCACCAGCGTGCCCAGCGTGATGATCAGCGTCGGCACCGTGGTGCGGGTGGCCAGAAGACCGTTGATGGTGCCCACGATCACGCCGAGACCGATGGAGCCCGCCATGCCCACCCAGATCGGCAGGCCGTAATAGCCCGAGAGGATGGCGACGGTCATCGAACCCGCGGGGATCATCGCGCCGATCGAGATATCGAGCTCGCCTGCGATCATCAGCAGACCCATCGGGATGGCGACGATACCGAGATTGGCCGCGAAGTTGACCCAGGAGGCCGAGCCCACCAGATTGCCCAGATTGACACCGCCAAAGATCACGAAGAAGGCGAAGACGGCGATGAGGCTGAGGACGGAGCCCGCTTCGGGGCGGCGGAGGAAGTCGGAAAAGACAGAGTTTTTCATCAGATCACACTCACTTCTTCTTCGTCGCGTAGCTGAGCGCAAGCTTGCGGAAAGTATCGTTCATCAGAACCGCGATCAGGAGAAGCGCACCGATGATGACAGACCCCAAGTTGGCATCAAAGCCCGTGAAGTAGATCCCTTGGTTCACCATGGCGAAGGTGATGGTGCCCAGAACGATCCCGAGGATGGAGCCGAAGCCACCGGTCAGAAGCACGCCACCGATCACGACACACATGATGGAGTTGAAGATGAAGGACTGGCCACCGGCGACCTGCGCGCTCTGGTAGACTATTACCTGGCTGACGCCGACGAAAGCTGCGGCAAAACCCGAGAGCATGAAGAGCGAGATCGTCACTTTCTCGGTGGGGATACCGGCGTTGCGCGCCGAGATCTTGTCGCCACCAAGCGCATAGATCCAGTTGCCCCAGGGCGAGACGTGCAGGATATAGGCCAGCACCACCGCGAAACCGATCCACCAGAAGATGGTGACCTGGAACATGTAGGCGACGAAATGACCCAGCAGCGTGGTGGTCAGCGGATCGGGCGACAGCGCGGTCGCGGTCGAGCCGGTCACGAGAACCGAAAGGCCCAGCGTCAGACCCATCACCCCAAACATCGACCCGATGGTCACGATCAGCGAGGGCACGGCGGTGCGGGTCACGACCAGACCGTTGACCAGACCGACCAGCACACCGAAGCCAAGGCCACAAGCGATACCGATAATATCGGGCAGACCGAAATAGCCGGAAACCACGGCGACCGTCAGCGAAGAGGCCGGAATGACCGAGCCGATCGAGAGATCCAGCTCGCCTGCGATCATCAGGATACCGATGGGCAATGCCACGATCCCGATCTCTGCGGCGACGTTCAACCAGCTGGCAAAGCCTGCAGGCGACAGGAAGGCCTGACCGGCGAAAATAGCGAAGAAGATAAACACGGCAAACATGCCGAAAAGCGACCCGGCCTCAGGACGACGAAGATGACGCCCCAACCCCGAAGATTTTGCGCTGCCACCGGACACTGCGGGTGCGGCTCCTTGAGTCTCGGAAACCATTCGATTTTCCCTGTACGAGGTTCGAAAGGAAGGCGGGTGGCCACCATTTTGGTGACGACAGGGCTGTCGCCCTTCCGCCTCTCGGGGTGCCGACCGGACAGTCCGGACGGCACAGTCTCACTGGCTTTGCTTAGCGGACGCCTTGCTTCAGGCCGTCCATGGTCGCATCGACATTTTCCGCGTCGACAATGCCCGGGCCGGTGAGGATCTCACGGGTCGGGATCGACAGGCCGAAATTGACATGCGCGTTCAGGATCGACGCGGCCATGTAACCTTGCATGTAGCCCTGTTGATCGATGGCAAACATCTGCTTGCCGGCCTTGATGTTGTTCAGGATGGTCTCGTTCATGTTCAGGCCACCGACCTGGACTTTGCCCGATTTACCCGACTGCATCACACCGTTGATCGAGGCATTCGCATCCACGTCCGACACGGTATAGATACCGGTAACTTCGGGATTCTGCAGAAGATAGGCTTTGACGGCCTGTGCCACAGCAGTCTGGTTGCCGAAGGAGGTCGCCGGAAGCGGCAGAACCTCACCGCTACCACCTGCTTCGGTGATCCCGTCGGTCAGGCCTTTGCAGTTCGCTTCGATATTTGCAGCACCCGGCAGGGTGTTGATGCAAACAACGTTCTTGATGTCATGTTTGGCAAAATAGCCGCCGGCCGCTTTGCCGTTCTCGTAATCATCCGAGCCGATATAGTTCATAGCGCCGAGCTTGTCGGCGGCGTCCAGACCACCGGCATTGATGATGATCAGCGGGATGCCTGCATCGACCACTGCCTTGAAGGCAGGATCCATCGCTTCCGGAACCCAATCGGGTGCCGCGATTGCATCGGCGCCCTGGCTGATCGCCTGACGGATCAGTTCGGCGGCGTCGACGCCGAGATTGTCATAGTTCTGCGGGCCGAGCCAGGTGACGGAACCGCCCTGCTCTTTAGCCAGCTTGCCGGCATCTTCCGCGCCACGCTTCACGATCGACCAGAAGGGATCGTCAGGCTTGCCACCCACCACGAAAATATCCGCAGCAAAAGCTGCACCAGCATAGCAACCCAAGGTCACGACGGTCGCGACACTTGCCGCGAGACGGCTGAATTTTGTCATAGATTGTCCTCCCTAGACCCCAAACCTCCTCTGGGGCCGAACATCCTTTTCTTACCCTTATCTCCGAGAAGGTGAAATAATATTCTTGAGTAAAAGAAACTTTTGTTTCATAACGTGTCATTCACGATGATATTCAGGCAACGGTGACCCTATGAACAGACCTACGATATCCGATCTGGCCAAAGCGGCGGGCGTTTCCGTGTCGACCGTCAATCGCATTCTGGCGGGCGCCGGAAATGTGCGCGACACCACGATCCAGCGCGTGCAGGAAGCCGCGGAAAATATTGGGTTTTACGGGGTTGAATCGATCAATCAGCAGCTGCGCAGCACCCTACCCGGTATCCGTCTCGGGTTCCTCCTGCAGCAAGGCAATCGCGAGCTTTACCAGATCTTCGGGCGTGCCATTGTCACGGCCTGTCGCGCGAGGCGTGACGCGATCGTTGAACCGGATGTGGAATTTGTGGATGTGCTCACGCCAGATAATATCTCATCGCGCCTCACGGCTTTGGCAGAAAGATGTAATGCAGTTGCCATCATCGCCGCCGACCATCCCCTGATCGGCCAGACGATTCGAAGCCTGCACGAAAGGGGCAAACCGGTTGTAGCCTATATCACCGACCAGTCCGCACCCGAACGGGCAGGCTATGTCGGGGCGGATAACTGGAAACTCGGACGGACGGCGGGGTTCCTTATTGCCCAGACGACAAAAAACGCAGGCCGGGTTGCCGTCTTCAACGGCAACCACCGCTATCAGTGTCAGGATGTCGCCGATGCCAGCTTCCGCTCCTATATGCGCGAACATGCTCCGCATCTGCATGTCGATGAAAGCCGCGCGACACATGAGGAATCGGATGTCGCCTATCAGATGGTGACCGAGCTTCTGCAAGATAGCGACGAGGATCTGCGGGGGATCTTCATCGTCGGGGGCGGAATTTCCGGCGTTCTGCGGGCGCTGCGCGAGACAGCACCCGAACGACGCGCGAAAATTCAGGTCGTATGCCGCGATATGGGCCCCGAAATCCGAAGGGGATTGTCCGAGCGACTGATTACCGCAGCGCTTTGCCATCCGATCGGACCCATCTCCAACCTTCTGGTGCAGAGCATGCTCGATTCGCTGTCGCAACAAGGGTCCGGCACAACAACGCAATATGTACTTCCGTTCGAGATCATCACCCCCGAGAACCTCTGACGGGGGCATGGCACGGCCACTACGAAATCTTCTCGGCCATCAGCGCGAAATCGCGCGCGTAATACTGGGAGATTCGTTCCTTAAGATCCTCCGTCAGGAAGGATTCCGCATCGATCATCGGCAGCCGGTCCAGCACTGCGGGCAGAAGCTGCTCGGCGCCGAAATGCGTCACCCCCTCGCCGCTCCCCGAACGGTTGACGGGCGGCTGGCTCAGCTCGATGCCCGACATGGCCTCCAGATCGCGCACGGCCTGCGCGAGATTGTCGAAATCATAGAGCGCGCTCCAGTGATGGTCGCCGAGATAGAGATATTGCGGCCGCCAGTGGGGATCGAGGGTTTCGGGCGGCTGTGCGGTAATATGCAGGATGAAATCCCGAAAACGGATGCCTCGCGCGAAATCCGGCCCGGGTAACCCTTGCGCCTTCTGTACAGCCTCGATGAGCGGGCCGGTGTGATAAGTCAGGTTGGCGCCATCCATGCGGTTCACCACGAATTTCTCGATATAGGCCGATAGCAGCCGCCGGTAGGGGTCGCGCAGGATCGCGAAGCTGTAGAGATCGGGATCGCGCCAGATCGCGGAGATCTCGCTCTCGGTGTAATCCGAAAGCTGCATACCGGTGCGGATATGGTCGGTCAGCTGGTGGATCGAGCGATCAAGGATGTGACGTCTGGGATGATCGGCAAGATGGACCATCGCGCGTTTGAAATAGCTGCAGGCGTTCTTGCCGATCGGACAGTAGAGAATTCCGAGCTGGCGGGCGATAAAATACTGCCGCTCGGGCCAAGCCAGATCGGTTTTCTGTGCCCGCTGCGATGTCAAGAACTCCTGCGAGCCGAACAGCGTCCCGAGCAGGCCACCGAAATCGCCGAATTGCGCCTCGGGATTGGGGTCGCGCGCAAGAAACAGCTGGAATGTGTCGCGCACCAGAGCATGCGGTAGGGCCGCGGGCAGATCGGTCGGAGCGGCAAGGGTCATTCTGCGGCCTCCCGTGAGGGGTGATCAAGCTGGTCAAGGATCTGCTCGAGCCGCACCTTATAGCGCGCAGCAATCGGCGTGATCGAGAAATGCGTCCTGATAAAGTCGAGCGCATAGGCGGTCTTGCGCTCGCGCGCCGCGGGATCCTCATAGACCTGCCGCAAAAGGCGCGCCGCCGTTTCGACATCCGGCTCGGCCCAGACCGCGCCCTTGGGCGTGAAGATATAATCGCCCTTCGAGAGCGCAGCCTCGGTGCAGGGCACGAGCCATGCGGTATCTTCAGTGCAGAATTCAAGATTGCCCGAATAGGCCGAACAGACGACCGGCACACCGAGGCTCATCGCTTCGATCATCCCGAACCCCCAGCCTTCCGAACGATGGAGCGACAGATAGCAATCCGCCCCTTTCTTCAGCCTCAGCAGGTCACGGTAACTGAGCGTCTCGTTCATCAGCAAGATCCGGGGATCGCGGGACATGATCGCCTCCATCTCGTCCCAAATCCGGATCTGCACGGGATCGAAGACCGAATGCCGGTTCTGGGTCTTCACGATCAGGCGTGCCTCCGGCACGCCCTCGAAGGCCTTCTGGAAGCTGCGCAGGGCATTCAGCGGGTTCTTGCGTTGCACGAAGGAGAAACTGTCAAAGGCTACAAGACAGACGAAATGCTTGCCCGACAGCCGGAACCTGCGTTCCACGAAGCGGCGCGCGCTCTGCCGGTCGATATCGTCATTGGGCTCGAAACACATCCCCACATTGCGGATAGGGCCATCGAAATGCGGCCGATAGATCTGCACACCATAGTCCGAGGACAGCCAGATCTCGTCGAGCATCTGGAGCGCAAGATAGTGGCAGGCCGCCGGACGGTCGAGCTCCCAGTAGAAATAGCCAATATTATAGCTGTGGGAGAACACATCGGGTTGATAGGCAAAAGCCAGAGGCACCGATTCCGCATTGAGATGGATGAGATTGATCCTGGCCGGACCATAGCTTTCGATCAGCGTGCCATCGGTACTAAATCCTTCCGGTGCAGGATTATCCATATCGAAATCGACGCAGCGCAGATGCGTGCCGGTCTGCGCCAGAATGCTGGCCGAAAGCCGTGCGGCCTGCCCCAGCCCCGAGGCCTTCGCCAGAGGGCCGATCAGCTGGATATCGGCCAGCGCGCCCTTCGGCACCGGAAGCGCGGCCGCTTCCAGCCGGTGCCCGTCCTCCGTCAGGGTCAGGAAACGCAGGCTTTCAAGGTCGAAGCCCTTCTCGCGCAGTGCATGGGCATAGCGCTCACGCGCAAAAGCAACGCTATTGCGCCCCGTCACACGCGCGAGGAACGTCTCGAGTTCCGAACGCCCGCCCGATTCCACCGGTAGAAGCAGTGCATCACACAGCCGCCGCGGCATGTAGCGCAGGATATCGGGCCGCTTCAATGCCCTCACCAAAAGGATGAGATAAAGCTCCTTGCGGCTTTCGGCACTGCGCCCCGGCGCAAGGAAATGCAGAGCCACGCTCGCATTGAAGACCCTTTCGGCAAAGGTCGTCAGCGGCCAGTCGTCGAACTGGCGCGAGGGCGCAATGCTGCGCAACAGGTCAGCCATGCTATCGGTGACCAGACAGTCCTCGACCCCCAGATGCGCCGCGTCCTGCCATGCCCACCAGAACACGAGCCGCGTATATGAGCCGCGGTCATTGAGATCGAGTTCGGCCAGAAGATCGCGCCTCTGGGCAAGGCGCCACCACATCATTCGCGTAAGCCGCTGCCGCGCCCCGCCCATCGAGAGCGTGGCATTGAGATAGGCAATATCTGCAGCACTAAGCGGGACGCGCTGGCGGCGGGTCGCGTTATAGGTGGTCAGATAGAAATACAGGAAGCGATCGCGCTCGGAACTGTCGGGCACAACCTGAAACTCTTCCTCGACCCTGTTGCGGTGGCGCGTAAATTCCTGATACGCGGGCAGGCCGCTTGGCACGCAATCAGCCACCGGAACCAGTGGGCGGGTCTCGAATAGAGCCTTATGGGGCACGAGATCCGGCACGCCTTCGGAGAAGGGCTCCGGCACGGGTGCCTCAAGCATCGCGTCGATATCGGCCAGATCCTCTGACAGGAACCGTGCGATGAGGGCGGTCAGATCGACAGGATCGGTGTCAGGCCCCGATTGCACCATCAGACCGAGCTGCCCGATCTCGCGCGGTTCGGGCCCGACGATACGGACGCTGACCACACCGCCCGCCTGCCGGATCGGCGCGATCAGCGCCTCGGACAGAGGAAAGGCAAATCCGCATCCCAAGGCACAGCCATGATGCGCGGCTACATCGGCGCGCGGTTGCTCGACCGTCACCACATCCAGTAACGCGCCTTGCGCATAGAGCCCGACCTGCAACCCTGTCGCACGGGGCGCGCGCTCATCGAAGACCCAGCCCCTGATCGTATCATCCGCGATATGCAGCCCCTCGAGATTGCCGATGAACGGCGCCTGAATGCGGCGGGTCTCGCGCCGGTCACGGAACCGGCGCAGACGGGACAGGATTTTGCGGACAACAAGCCGCAGGATGGAAAACAGGCGACGCATGGGCATCCTCCGCGCGTGAAAGTAAGGCTTAGCGCAGATGCTGCGCCTGTGCGTCGAAATCGGCCCGCGCCATCATCGCGGCCAGCGCCCGCACATCGGTGCGCGCCTCCCAGCCCAGCTCGATGCGGGCCTTGGACGGATCGCCCAGCAGCAGCTCCACCTCGGCCGGCCGGTAGAAGCGGGGATTGACCTGCATCAGCTGACGCCCCGAGCGGCGGTCATAGGCGGCCTCCTCCGCGCCCTCCCCTTCCCAGATCACTTCCATATCCAGCGCCTCGCCGACATAGGTGAAGAAGTCGCGGATCGTGGTGCTGGTCCCCGTCGCCAGCACGAAATCCCCGGGTTTGTCACGCTGCAGCATCCGCCACATCCCCTCGACATAATCGCCCGCAAATCCCCAATCGCGTTTGGCGGCCATATTGCCCAGTTCCACAGGCGCATTGGCCCCATGCGCCAGCGCCGCAAGCCCCATCGAGATCTTGCGCGTCACGAATTCCTTGCCGCGCAGCGGGCTCTCATGGTTGAAGAGAATGCCGGAAGACGCATGCATCCCGAAGCTCTCACGGTAATTCACCGTCATGTAATGGGCAAAGACCTTGGCCACACCATAGGGCGAGCGGGGGTAGAAGGGCGTGCTTTCCAGCTGTGGCACGGCGCGCACCTCGCCGAACATCTCGGAGGTCGAGGCCTGATAGAACCGGCAGTCGGGACGCAGGGTGCGCAGCGCATCGAGCATTCGCACCACCGCCATACCATCCACCTCGGCGGTATAGACCGGCACATCCCATGAGGCTCCCACAAATCTTTGCCCGGCAAGGTTGTAGAACTCGTCCATTGCCACATCGCGGATCGTGCGGAAGATATTGTTGGCGTCACTCAGATCGAAATCATGCAGATGCAGATGCTGCGTGATTCCCAAAGTGTCGAGCCGCATCATGTCCGGCTGTGAGATACGCCGCACACCGCCATGAACTTCATAGCCTTTTTCGAGAAGAAGACGCGCCAGATAGGCCCCGTCCTGCCCTGTGATTCCGGTAATGAAAGCGATCTTTGTCATTCGTCCCTCTTTGAAAAATCAAGGATGTCACACGAAGAATTGGCTTATCGAACGCTAGGGTAAGAATGGTTAACAAAACCTTTCTTAGTAAACAATTTTCTCCTTTTGGTTGTATAAAAATACCCTCCGTCATAATCGGCCTGCTTAGTAGGAGAAGCTGTCATAGGCGATTTCGTTCACCGATATGTTACGCAGAACCACTTCGACATCTTGGTCGGCAAAGACCGCATCAGCACCGTCCTGCGTGAACTGGGCCTTGATATCGGCCACGCTCGCATAGCCGAACCCCTCGAAGGACAGGGTGTCCCAGGGCTGGTAATCGACCACCAGATGCGAACCGGGTGTCTCGGCCGAGAACACGAACCGGTCGGCCATCATCCCCCCGAACAGGATATTCTCGCCACTGCCGCCATCGAGCTGGTTCCACTCGCCCTGTGCCTTCATCCAGGCCTTCAGTGGCGCGGCCATCTGCGCCACGAATTCGGCACTTTGCGAAAAGCCCTCGACCACCTCGGCGCGGGTCCAGCCCTGATCCATACGGGCACACCAGTCACTCAGCCCCGCCGCATTCGGCGCACGACCCAGAACATTTTGGTAAAGAAGCGTCACGAAGCCCGCATCATCGACATTGCCATAGCTCTGCTGGAACTCGGGCGAGTTGACGAACCCGTCGACGACGTCCCCGAAGGATTTCCCCTGCGAGAGCGCCGTCGTCCAGACCGTCAGGCCGGCCAGATCCGGTGCGCGCCCGAGCGTCGCCTGATAGAGCCGGAACACGTCATCTGCCCAGCTTTCCTGATAGCCCGCGCGCGACATATCCAGCACTTCGGATTGCATATTTCGGCTGAATTCCGTGCTTTCGGAAAAGCCTACGACTACATCGGCACGGCTATTGCCCTCCTGCCCCAGAAACGTGGTCCAGCTTTTCAGACCGGCGGCATCGGGCGCCCGCCCCAACACGTTCTGATAGAGTTGGGTAACAAATTGCGCATTGGTCAGCTCGCCATAGGTGGACTGGAACTCGGCCGAATTCACAAAGCCCTCCGCCACTTCGGTGAGGGTCTTCTCGCCCGTCAGGATCTGGGTCGTCCAGTCCAGATGGCCCGCCGCATTGGGCGCACGGTCGAGCGTCGCCTGAAAGATCCGCACCACCTGCGCCGAGGCCGCATCGAATTTCCCGTCCTCGATCTCGCCCAGAAGGAGATCATCGCCAGCGCCCCCCAAGAGCGTATCGGCGCCGCGCCCGCCGGTGACCGTATCGGCCCCGCGATCGCCCTCGAGCCACTCGTCCTCCGCCGTGCCCACGATATGTTGCGGCCCGAGCGTGAGATAGCTGATATCGATATGCCAGATATCGCGCAGATCCTCGGCACTGAAATCGGACGCCTTCAGCGACCGCCCGTCAGCAGACATCACCGTCACCGTCTCCTCGCCCAGCGTGATCCTGGCGCCGCCCGTGATGGGGGTGATGGTCAGCGCATCGACCGTGTAGAAGCGCCCGATCTGCGACAGGTCGATCCGGTCGATCCCGACCTCGAAATCCTCGATCCGGTCGGTGGTGCCATCCTTGGTCAGAACGAATGTATCGGCCCCCGCGCCCCCCCACATCCGGTCGCTGCCCGCGCCGTCCATGATGACATCATCCCCCGCACCGCCGCGCAGGGTGTCATTGCCCGCACCGCCCGAGAGGATGTCATCGACGCCCGCGCCGGTCAGCGCATCCGCCGCCTTGGTGCCGCTCAGGATCGAGCCCGGATCAACATCGATACTGAACAGCGAGAGCGCCGAGAGCCCGTCCTCGCCCTCGCCCTGTCCTGCCACATAGAGGCGCAACTCGCCATCGACCACCGCCAGCTCCAGCGCCGAAGGGTCCTCGATCGCCATGCCTTCGGTGTCGGCGACCGTTTCCAGATGCAGGAGCCGCCCGTCGGGCAATAGCGTCAGGAGCGAGAGCCCGTCATCCCCGCCCCCCGCCACGATATAGGCGCGGCCCTCGTATTCGACCGCCTCCAACACGGTCAGCTGGCCGAAACGCGTCGTCAGGTCATCATTCACCTGATCTGTCACCGTCAGCTGGCCCGCAGCATCGATCCTCGCAACCGTCACCGAGCTGGACCCCTGCGCGCCCACCAGCACATAGACCTGTCCCGCCAGCGTGACCTGCGTCAGCGCGACAGGGTTCGAGATCGCCAGACCATCGGCCAGATCAAGCCCCGCCTGCGCGCTGACCTTGCCCGTGGAGGAGAGCGCATAGCAGCCCAGTTTCGGATCGTCATCCGACAGGGTCAGCACATAGGTCGCACTGCCAACGGTCACCGTCTCGATATCGCGGAGAGTGCCCGCCGCAAGATCCGCCCGCGCCGTCACCGACAGCGCCCCGCTCGTGCCGAGCGTATAGACCGTGAACCCGTTTTCCTCGCGCCCCGCCGTAATCAGAAGATCGGTGCTGCCAATCGACACGGTTTCAAGGATATTGATCGCGTCGAGGCTACTATTCTCGAGCGTGAATGCCTGATTGAGCGTGCCGTTACTGGCCACCCAATAGCCCGCCACGCCACTGATCAGCGGGCCTGAGGCGAGAAGGGCGAGCTTGCCGCCAACCTCGCAGAGCGCCAGATCGACCGTGCCGTAGAGGCCCGAGCCTGCGGGATAGAGCGCCAGATCGAGTAATTTGGCCCCCGTAGCCGCATCGCGCACGACGACGCCGCCGCCCTCGCCCGAGGCCTGATAGAGCACGCCCCCGTCGAGCGACAGGAGCAGGTCGTCGATCGAACTCATATACTTGGTGGCACCCGTCGTCGCCATTCCCAGATGTGTCAGATAGCCCATCCGCCTCGCCCCAAACCTCCTTGCAGACGCGCCACCGGTTATCCTGTCCCGATACTGTGCCCGATGGCGCGCTGGCTGTTCCCACATGCGCAAGATGGACACAAAGCCTGCCCGAAAGCGGATCAAAATGGGAACAAAACATGGCTTTTACCGCCGATTTGGCTCAAATGCCAACGGTCGTGCCCTCGGCAGCATGCTGCCGCCCAGCCTTTGAAGATGTCGCAACACCGCTGGACAATCCGGAATGGGGCGCGCAAATATACCGGCATGGAAAACCCTGTTTCGTCCCTGATTTCGGCCACCCAGACGCCCCATATCCGCATCATCATGGCCTGCCGGAACGGCGCCGCACATCTGCCCGACCAGCTGGCCAGTTTCGAGCGCCAGACCCATCGCAACTGGTCACTCGATGCCAGCGATGACGGATCGAGCGATGCCACCACCGATATTCTCGAGGCTTTCCGCAAGCGCCATCCCTCTCGGGTGCGGATCTTTGACGGGCCCCGCGCGGGTGTGGCCCCCGCGTTTCTCACGCTGGCCGCCCGCGCCGCCAAGGATGCCCCCGAGGCGGCCCTTGCGCTCTCCGATCAGGATGATGTCTGGTCGAAGGTAAAGCTCGCGCGCTCGGTGCGCTGGATGAAGCGCGCAGGCGATCCCGCCCGCGACCCGCTCGTCTATGCCAGCAGAACCATCCTGACCGATACGCACCTCAAGAAGCTGGGCCTGTCGCATCTGCATATGCGCGGACCGTCCTTCCGCAACTCGCTGGTGCAGAACATCCTCGGCGGCAATACGATCGTGCTGTCGGCACCGGCTGCCGCCATTCTGGGCCAGTCAGCGCAAGCCGCGATCTCTGCCCGAGTGCCCTATCACGACTGGTGGATCTACATGATGATGGCGGGGGCAGGCGCGCAGATCTTCAACGATCCCAAACCCACGCTCTATTACCGCCAGCACGGCTCAAACCAGCTGGGCCATCACGGACCGGTGCGTGGCCGTCTCAAGCGGCTGGGCACAGTCGCCAAACGCCATTTTTCCGGCTGGCTGGATGCCAATATCGCGGCGCTCTTTGCCAACCGCCTGTCGCTGACCCCCGAGAACGACGCACTGCTGATGCGGTTCCTGTCGGCGCGCAAGATGGGCGGTGGCGCCTACGGGAGAGCACTGCGCGAGCTGGATATCCACCGCCAGACGCTACAGGGCGACCGCGTGCTACAGGTGATGGCGCGCACCGGACGGCTCTAGAGCCAGAGCCCTCCCGACCATAGGAGCCGCACGACAGCGGATTGCCCGGCAACGCCCAGTTTTGCGTAGAGCTGCTTGGAATAGCTACGCGCGGTCTCGCGCTGCCAGCCGAGCGCCTCGCCCGCCTCCGCCAGCGACAGCCCGTCCCCCAGACAGATCGCAAGCCGCGCCTCGCTACGGGCGAGCCCGTAATGCTGCATCAGATGGGTCTCGCCCATCTCCCCGATGGCGCGCGGCTGGCGCAGATAGGCCATGATCGCCCCCTCCTCCATACGCAATACCATCGCAAGCGGGCGCGTCTCGGAGAGATCGAAGGCGGCCCATCCCGCCGCGCTCCCCCCGGCTTCGGGTCTCTCCGCGGCGCCCAGTTCGGCCAGACGTGCACGGAACCGCCGCGCCAGATCGGGCGAGGTGAATGCGAGCCAGCCCTGCTCGGTCAGCGTCATGGCCGTGCCCTCCAGCCGCGCCGGAAGATCCGCAGATTGCGCGACCACCCGCCCCGCCGGAGAGATCTGCATCCAATACCCCCCCAGATCGCGCGCAATCCTGCTATCACGGGCGTGGCGGGCCCGTTCGGCCCGCAGCGCCTGATAGCTTTGCAGCGCAGGCCCCAGATAGGGCGCAAGCCGAGACAACCCGACCCCGTCGCGCGCGCGGAAATCCGCAATGCCGTGATCCACACCATTACGCCCGATCCACACAAGCGCGTGGCTTGTCGCATCGATCCGGCTGCGCAGCGCCCGCAAGGGAAGGTCGGGATTTGCCAGATCGGAGAGCTCGCTCTGGCCATAGATCCGCCCGCTGCGCATCCTCTCGATAAGGGCGCGGGAAAAGACCGGTACCGGCCCGCCCCATGACCATGCGCCCGTGACCTCGCCACCCCGCAAGGACAAGAGCCCCGCCGCATCCGCGCCAGTCATCTGCGCCAGGCCACGCAGGAAATCGGACCACAATTCGAAGGGCGCTGCGGCCTCGCCCGCGCCATAGCCGGAGGCGGCAGAAAAAAGTGACGCGATAACAGCTTCTTCGCTGGACGCCATGGCGGAAAATCTCCGAAAAAGCATTTAGCCCCCATTTGGGGGGTGCTGCGACAAACTGACAGGCTTACCTCTGGTGTCAACACGAAGTTTGAACCGAGAGCATCATGACCAAGACATCTCTTACCCACCTTCAGCGGCTGGAAGCCGAGAGCATCCATATCCTGCGTGAAGTCGTGGCCGAGGCGCAGAACCCTGTAATGCTGTATTCCGTGGGCAAGGACTCGGCGGTCATGCTGCATCTGGCAAAGAAGGCCTTCTATCCCGCACCGCCGCCTTTCCCGCTCCTGCATGTCGACACCACCTGGAAATTCCAGGCGATGTATGCGCTGCGTGACAAGGCCGCAAAAGATGCGGGGATGGAGCTGCTGGTCCACCAGAACCCCGAAGCCATCGAAAAGGGCATCAACCCCTTCGATCACGGCTCGCTGCATACAGACATGTGGAAGACCGAAGGCCTGAAACAGGCGCTTGATAAATACGGGTTCGATGCGGCCTTCGGTGGCGCGCGCCGCGACGAGGAGAAATCCCGCGCGAAAGAACGTGTGTTCTCCTTCCGCACCGCCCAGCACCGCTGGGACCCCAAAAACCAGCGCCCCGAGCTGTGGCGTCTGTATAACGCCCGCAAGAACAAGGGCGAGTCGATGCGGGTCTTCCCGATCTCGAACTGGACCGAGCTGGACATCTGGCAATATATCCATCTCGAGGGCATCGAGATCGTGCCGCTCTATTTCGCAGCGCCCCGCCCGACCGTGGAACGCGATGGCATGCTGTTGATGGTGGATGACAACCGCTTCCGCCTGAAAGATGGCGAGGAGCCGGTCATGCGCTCGGTGCGTTTCCGCACGCTGGGCTGCTACCCGCTGACCGGTGCTGTCGAAAGCCAAGCCACCACGCTGCCGGAGGTCATTCAGGAAACCCTTCTGACCACCACCTCCGAGCGTCAGGGCCGTGCGATCGACCACGATCAGGCCGCCTCGATGGAGAAGAAGAAGCAGGAAGGCTACTTCTGATCGCGCGCGCAGGGGCCGCAAACGGCCCCGCTTCTCTCCGGATTTATGAATTTCAGGTGCACTCACATGACTGCAAACCAACAAGACCCGATCTACAAGACCGACGCGCTGATCGCGGAAGATATCGACCAGTATCTGAAGGTCCACCAGCACAAGACCATGCTGCGCTTCATCACCTGCGGCTCGGTCGATGACGGGAAATCCACCCTGATCGGCCGCCTGCTCTATGATAGCAAGATGATCTTCGAGGATCAGCTGGCAACGCTCGAAGCCGATTCCAAGCGCGTGGGCACCCAGGGCCAGGAGATCGACTTCGCGCTCTTGGTCGATGGTCTTGCCGCCGAGCGCGAGCAGGGCATCACTATCGACGTGGCTTACCGCTTCTTCGCCACCGAGAAGCGCAAGTTCATTGTCGCCGATACTCCCGGCCACGAGCAATATACCCGTAACATGGTCACCGGCGCCTCGACCGCCGATCTGGCCGTGATCCTGATCGATGCGCGCAAAGGCGTGCTGACCCAGACCAAGCGTCACTCCTATCTGGTGAAACTCTTGGGCATCAAGAATGTGGTGCTTGCGGTCAACAAGATGGATCTCGTGGGCTATTCGCAGGAGACCTTCGACCAGATCGTGGCCGATTACACCGAATTCGGCAAAACCATCGGCCTGACCGATTTCGTGCCGATGCCGATCTCCGGGTATAAGGGCGACAACATCACCACGCCGTCCGAGAACATGCCGTGGTTCACTGGCACGCCGCTGCTGCCGCATCTGGAAACGGTCGAGATCACCTCGTCGCACGAACCCGTCGACGCACCCTTCCGTATGCCGGTGCAATGGGTGAACCGCCCCAATCTCGATTTCCGCGGCTTTGCAGGCCTCGTGGCCTCGGGCCGGATCGCACCGGGCGACGAGATCCGCGTGCTGCCCTCGGGCAAGACCTCCAAAGTGGCGCAGATCGTGACTTTCGAGGGCAATCGCGACGAAGCGATTGCAGGCGAGGCGATCACCATCACGCTCGAAGACGAGATCGACTGCTCGCGCGGTCAGGTCATCGTGGCGGCGCAAAGCCCGCTAGAAGTGGCCGACCAGTTCGAATCGACCATCATCTGGATGGACGAGGAAGAGATGATCCCCGGTCGCGCCTATTGGCTCAAGATCGGCACCCAGACCGTTTCGGCCACCGTTCAGGCGCCGAAATACGAGGTGAACGTCAACACGCAGGAGCATCTTGCGACCAAGACGCTGGATCTGAACGCGATCGGCGTGGCCAATATCACCACCGACCGCGAGATCCCCTTCGCGCCCTATGAGGAGAACCACGATCTTGGTGGCTTCATCCTCATCGACAAAATGACCAACCAGACGGTCGCGGCCGGCATATTGCATTTCGCGCTGCGCCGCTCGACCAATGTCCATTGGCAGGCCACCGACATCTCGCGCGAGAGCCATGCGTCGATGAAGAACCAGAAGCCAGCCGTGCTCTGGCTCACCGGCCTCTCGGGCTCGGGCAAATCGACCATCGCAAATATCGTCGAGAAGAAACTGGCGCGGATGAACCGCCACACCTTCCTGCTCGATGGCGACAACGTGCGCCACGGCCTGAACAAGGATCTGGGCTTCACCGAGGCCGACCGGATCGAGAATATCCGTCGTGTGGGCGAGGTTGCCAAGCTGATGACCGATGCCGGTCTCATCGTGATCACCGCCTTCATCTCGCCCTTCCGTTCGGAGCGTGACATGGTGCGCGGGATGATGCAGCCGGGCGAGTTCGTCGAGGTCTTCGTGGATACGCCGCTGGAAGTCGCCGAAGAGCGCGATGTGAAAGGCCTTTATAAAAAGGCCCGTTCGGGTCAGCTGAAGAACTTCACGGGCATCGACAGCCCCTATGAAGCCCCTGACAATGCCGAATTGCGCATCGACACGACCGAGATGACGCCGGAAGAAGCTGCCGATCTGATCATCGCGCGTCTGATTCCCTGATCCGGTTCATAGCACCAACAAACGCCCCGCCCGAGAGAGCGGGGCGTTTTGTTATGTCAGTTGCAGTTGTAACGGGTATGGATCAGGATCGAGGAGGGTGCGGGCTGGCTTTCGATACCGCGCAGACGCTCGTCGATGGCCCGCACGGCCTGGACCAGCTCGGCGGCCGAATCATGCGAGATGACGTAATCCATCGTGCCTGCCTCAAGCAGAACCCGCGTGAATGGCGTCAGCTCGTGACCGATAAAGACCGTTTTGCCACTCAGTCCTGCATATTCGAGCGCTGCCCCTACGCCGCGATTGGCCCCCGCCACGTTATAGATCGCACCGGGCGGGCGGGCCGATGCCAGATGGCTCGCCAGAAGTTCCTCGGTGCGTTCGACATTGTCATTCGAGATCACCCGCTCCTGAATGCTCAGATGCGGGTAGTCCTGCCGCAGCACCCGGCGGAACCCCATCTCGCGCTCCTGCTGGCAACGGAACGGCACGCTCATCACCAGCAGGATATGTTGCGGAACCGGCGGGAGAATCTGTCCGATCAGCTGCGCGGCCACGCTACCCGCCGCATATTGGTCATTGCCAACATAGACCGTGCGCCGCGAACTGGGCAGATCCGAGGTCAGGCAGACCGTGGGCTTGCCGAGGGCCGCGATCTTGCGCAGCGCGCCGTTGATGGCCGGATGCTCGTAGGCAATGACGATCACCGCATCCAGCTCGCGCCCCGCCTGTTCCAGTGCCGCCGCAAATCGCCCCGGTTCGATCTCCTCGGTGGTAAAGAACTGCCCCGTTAGCTCCACCCCGGCGATAGAGGCATTCACCATCTGCATCGCCTGTATCATCTGTCCGTTGAAGGACGGGCCGGAAATACAGAAAAACCCGATCTGACGCAGATCCTGCATCCGGTGATCGGCAGCCAGCTTGTCGAGTGCCGCCATCACGCGGTTTCGGGTCGTTTCTTTGACGCCGGGCCGGTTGTTGAGCACGCGGTCGACGGAGGCCGGCCCCACACCGGCAAGGGCGGCAATCTGCGCGATATTCGGGCCTTTCCAGTTCTTGCCAGCTTTCGGCATCCACAGCGTCCTTAATGATCCGTTTTACATCGCCGGCATACACCGCCCGATAAATAGGCAAATTTCAAACTTACATTGCAAGCGAAACAAACGACTAATTTTGATGTGAATAACATCGTATTATTATCACAAGCCCGCTAGCTTTGATTTAATAAGATCATTTATTACTCAGACAGGGAGATTTCGTTTCAGAAAATGAGCTTTGGCGGTGGAGGTCGCCATCAGCCTCATGGTGCCTAGCACGGGCAATTCTGAGGTGAAGAAAATCAAACTACCGGAAGAGATGTGGTTTCGGCCACGCATGTCGCGCCGTCGGAGGAGACGGCGTCAGTGGAGGAGTGTCGACATGAAATTCAAATCTGCCCTGCTTGCAGCATCGGTACTGGCGCTAAGCGCCTCGGGCGCCATGGCCGCCAACATCGCGGTGATCGCGGGCTCCATCGAGGACGGGTTCTTCAACCTGATCAAGAAAGGCGTCGATGATGCGACGCTGGTCGTCGAAGCCAATGGCGGTCAGGTCAACTACCTGCGCACGCCCAATTACGACAATTTCGGCCCCGATCTGGTAACGCTCATTAATCAGGCTGTCGCACAGGGTGTGGACGGGATCGCGATCCCCGTCTGGGTACCCGAGGCACAGGTTCCTGCCCTGCAGGCAGCCGCCGATAAAGGCATCAAGATCATGATGTATAACTCGGGCTCGGATGTAAAAGAGGATGTCCACGGCATCAACTATTTCGGCTCGGATGAGTTTGTCGCCGGTGTTGCGGGTGGCGAATACATGGCCGAACATGGTGCCAAGAAGATCCTGTGCCACATCCACACGCCCGGTGCGGTGAACCACGAAGCACGCTGCGCGGGTGTGGTCGAGGGAGCCAAGAAAGGCGGCGCCGAGGTCAATATCCTGCGGACCCCGGCCAATCTTGATGGCGATGTGACCGGCACCGCCGAGTCGATCAAATCGGAACTGGTCGCCGACCAGGGCATCGATGCGGTCATCACCCTTGCCGCGTGGTCGGCAGATGCCGCGGCCAATGCCGTGGGCCAGATCGGCGCGCAGGACCGTGTGAAGATCGGCAGCTTCGACATGAACCCCGCGGTGCTTGACCGCATCAAGGGGGGCACCCAGACCATGGCGATCGACCAGCAGCCCTATCTGCAAGGCTTCCTCGCAACCTCGATGCTGGCGGCGCATATCGATTTCGGCACCGAACTGGCGACCGATCCCGTCCTGACCGGCCCCGCGATCATCGATGCCAGCAACATCGATACCGCCCTGCAAGGCGTCGCCAAAGGCGCGCGTTAATCCGTCTGACACCGCCTGACGGGCACCCCCGCGCGGGGTGCCCGATTGCCGCTTCTGTCGCATGAGGACCTGTCTATGCCCCCGAAACCCGATGCGCCCACATCTACCCCGTTTTCCGTCTCCGGCCTGTTCCGACGCCCCGAAATGGGCGCCTTCATGGGTATGGTGCTTGTTTTTATCTTTTTCAGTATCTTCGGATATGATCGTAACTTCCTCTCGCCCTTCGGCACGTCCAGCTGGATGAACGCGGCTTCGACCATCGGGATCATTGCTATTCCCGTTGGTTTTCTGATGATCGCAGGTGAGCTTGATATCTCCATCGGTGCTATGGTCCCCGCAGCCAAAATGGCGATGGCCATAAGTTGCGGCTATTACGGGCTGCCTTTCGTGGTGGGCCTTGTGCTGACCTTCGCGATTGCCGCAGCGGTGGGCACGGTGAACGGGCTTCTGGTCACTCGCACCAAGGTGCCCTCACTCATCGTGACGCTGGCCACACTGTTTTCCGTAGCCGGCCTGACGCTCTTCCTGTCGCTCTTCCTGACCGACACCACAAGCCAGGCCATGCCTTCGCCCGAATGGGCCAAATTCGTCTTCGGCTCCTATCATATCTGGGGTCTGCAATCCTCGGTCTTCTGGTGGTTTGCACTGGCCGCGATGCTCTATTTCTTCCTGCATCAATCGCCCTGGGGGAACTGGATCTTCGGGATGGGAGGCGACAAGGAAAGCGCACATAATGCGGGCATCCCTACCGACAAGTTGAAAATCGGCCTCTTCGTGCTGACCGCGATGGCCGCCGCCCTCTCGGGTATCTGCGAGGCAACGCTGGCAAACTCGGCCACCACCACCACCAACTTCGCACTGATCTTCAACTGCATTATCGCGGTCGTCGTGGGTGGCGTGCTGCTGACAGGCGGCTTTGGCACCGTCTCCGGGATCTTCTTCGGCACCGCGACCCTGGCCATCGTCCAGCAGGGCATCGGCTACACGCCCTTCGACCGTAATCTCAGCTCGCTGATCATCGGGGTCATGCTGCTGATCGCGGTTCTGATGAATGACAGTTTCCGCCGTATGGCGCTGTCGATGTCCGGCAAGAAGAAATAAGGAGATCCGCTCATGACTGCTCCCGTTCTGGAAATGCGCAAAGTCGACAAAAGCTTCGGGCCGATCGACGTGCTGCACGAGATCTCGCTCAAGGTGCATGCGGGCGAGGTGCTCTGCCTTCTGGGCGATAACGGTGCCGGCAAATCCACGCTGATCAAGACCCTCTCGGGGGTCCACCAGCCCAGCTCCGGCGAGATGCTGATGGATGGCAAGCCGGTTTTGTTCAACACGCCCCGCGAGGCGCAGGATCACGGCATCGCCACCGTCCACCAGTTCGGCGGCACCTATCCGCTGATGTCGGTGGGGCGCAACTTCTTCATGGGCGCCGAGCCCACCAAGGGTTGGGGTCCGTTCCGCCGCTTCGACCGCCATGTGGCCAATAGGATCGCCGTGGAGGCCGTGCAGAATTTCGGCATCACTCGGATCACCGATGGCGACCGTCTGGTGGGCGCGCTCTCGGGCGGCGAACGGCAATCGCTGGCCATCGCACGCGCGGTGCATTTCGGGGCGCGCGTGCTGATCCTCGACGAACCGACCGCCGCACTGGGCGTCAAACAGGCGGCCCACGTCCTGCGTATCGTCAACGAGGCCAAGCGCCGGGGTCTGGCCGTGATCTTCATCACCCATCAGGTCATGCATGCGATGGCCGTAGGCGACCATTTCGCGGTGTTGATCCGCGGCGCGATTGCCGCAGATTTCCGCAAGGGAGAGAAAACCCGCGAGGAGATTGCCGATCTCATGGCAGGGGGAGAGTCCATGTCGGCTCTGGAGGCCTCGATCGAGGTCTATCAGGACACCCATGACGGGCACAGCCCGCAGACCGCCGGCTGATCTTCCCACTACCTGACCCGACAGGACCGCCGCTCTGGCGGCCCTGTCCTCTTGCGCCAAGAAGGAGATTTCCATGACCATCCGATTAGGCCTGATCGGCGCGGGCCTCATGGGTGCGGACCACGCCCGCATCATCGCCCTCGATCTGCCTGACGCATCCTTGCAAGTGGTCTGCGACATGGACCCGACCCGTGCGCGCGCTGTGGCCGATGCCTGTGGAGCCGCCGATATCGCCAGCGACCCCGAGGCGGTGATCGCCCGCGAGGATGTGGATGCGCTGATCGTGGCGAGCCCCGATTTCACCCACGCGCCCTTGTCGCTCGCCTGTATTCATGCGGGCAAGAAGGTGCTGATGGAAAAGCCTCTCTCGCAATCGCCTGCACAATGTCTGGAAGTGATCGGGGCCGAGACCCGCAGCGGCGCGCGCCATGTCATGCTGGGGTTCATGCGGCGCTATGACCGCGCCTATGCAGAGATGCGCGCGGCCTTGGGCGCGGGCCGTCTGGGACGCCCGCTGATGATGCATAATTTCCACCGCAATGTCGAAACCCCGGCGGCGGATTTCACCGGCGCGATGGCGATCACCAATTCCGCCCCGCATGAGTTCGACGTGGCGCGCCATGTGCTGGGGTGCGAGTATACGAGCATCTCGGCTTCGCAACCGCGCCGGTCCGATAGCCGCGTGGCCCCTGTCGTGATGGTGCTGGAAACCGGAGACGGGCAAATCGTCACGATCGAGGTGAACAATAACGCAGCCTATGGCTATGATGTGCGCGCCGAGCTGGTGGGCGAGACGGCCTCCATTTCTATGAACCATGTGGCCTATACCCGCATGGAAGGCGCGCTTGCCAGCAGCGCCGCCTATGACGCCGATTGGCGCGGACGGTATCACGAGGCCTATGTGGCACAGAACCGCGCCTTTCTGGGCTTTGTCGAAACCGGCCTCTTCCCCGAGATCGCCGCCGATTGCTGGGATGGCTATTGCGCCGCCCTCGTGGCCGAGACAGGAGCACGGGCTCTGGCCAGCGGTGCCAAAGAACCCGTAAACATGGCTCCCCGCCCTGCCTTTTATGCATCGCGTAAGGGAGACGCCCTATGAAACTGGGATTTGTGACCGACAGTCTTGGTGGGATGGCATTCGGGGATGTGCTCGAGCACGCGCAGCGGATGGGGGTCTCGGGCCTCGAGATCAACACCTGCGGCTGGTCCACCGCCCCACATTTCGATCTGGCGCGGATGGCGGGGGATGCGGGCGTCCGCAAGGATTTCCTCAAACAGGTTACCGAACGCGGGCTCGAGGTGATCAGCCTCAATGCCAATGGCAACCCGCTCCACCCGACCGATCCGCGCCAAGGTGAAGATCTGAGGACCACAATCCGGTTGGCGGGTGAAATGGGCATCAAGACCGTCTGCACCATGTCGGGCCTGCCTGCCGGATCGCCCGAGGACCGGATGCCCAACTGGGTGGTGTCTTCATGGCCACCCGAGACCCGGGAAATTCTGCATTATCAGTGGCACGAGAAGCTATTCCCGTTCTGGCATGAAATCGCGGAGCTAGCCCGTGAAAGCGGGGTGGAACGGATCGCGCTCGAGCTGCATGGCAATCAATGCGTCTATAACGTGCCCTCGCTCCTGAGGCTGCGCGCCGAGATCGGGCCGGTGATCGGAGCGAATCTCGACCCTTCCCATCTGTTCTGGATGGGGGCAGATCCGCTTCAGGCCGCCGAGGCACTGGGTGAGGCGATCTACCATGTCCATGCCAAGGACACCTTCCTCAATGCGCCGGTTCAGGCCACCACGAGCCTTCTAGAAAACGGTTCCCTCATGGATATTCCGGCACGCAGCTGGTCCTATATCACGCTGGGCTTCGGTCACGGGGAGGAGTGGTGGCGTCAGTTCTGCTACCGGCTTAAAATGGCGGGCTATGATGGCTGGTTATCTATCGAACACGAGGATGTCCTGCTGAACTCTCTGGAAGGGCTCGAGAAATCTGTCGCGCTTTTGCAAGGCGTCATGCCGGTCGCTGCCTCGGATTTCAAACCGCAGGCAATCTGAGCCCTCTATCCGGCGGTGCCAAATTCCAGCCCGCCCAGTATGTCCAGCAATGCGCGCATTTCGGGGCGCTGCGCCGTGGTCTCGCCTATCGCCGCCAGAAGGCTGACCTCCATGCTGGGCGTGACAGGCCGCCACGCAAGCCCCTCCTTTGGAGGATCGAACGTAGTAAACCCGTCTACCAGTGTCATCCCCAGCCCCTGACGCACCAGATTGACCGCGATATTATAGCGGTTAGTTTCGAGACTGCGCGAGCTGCGCCGGTCGAAACCCGGAACATTGCGCATCAGCATCGCCACGATATCCCGGTCGGTGGTGATGGCGACCAGATCCTGACCGGAGATATCTCCGGCCCCGATCTCGGCATGCACGGCCAGAGGATGATCCTCAGGCATGATACAGATGATGCGCCCCCCTGCGATCTTGAGCGTGCCCGGCAACGGGTCCGCGCCCGCCTGCACCATCAGCCCCAGATCATATTGCCCCCGCTCCACCGCCGCCGTGATATCGTGATTGGGATGCATGTCGAAGATAAACCCCTGATCGCCATGCCTTTCGCGGTAAAGCCGCGCCAGCACCGGTAACAGACCCAGCGAAAGCGAGGGGGTCGCCGCCACGCGGATCAGACCAGGGCGCATCTGGCGGATCGTGTCCACATAGCGATCAAAGCGTGACAGCTCCGCCTCGAGCCGCGACGCCTCTCCCAGAAGCTGACGGGCGGCCTCTGTCGGGGTCAGCCGCCCCTTGTGACGCTCGAACAACGAGATGCCATGGCGACGCTCGATCATGGCGATGGCTTTCGAGACCGAAGGCTGTGCCATGTTCAAAAGGCGCGCCGCCGCGGACACGGATCCGAGTTGCATGACAGTGACGAATACCTCGATCTCGCGCCGGTCCATCTATTCCCTTTGGCTATAGGATACCTAAAATAAAGTATTAGACAGAATGAATTTTGCCGATCCATAGTCAAGCCTAAGAGAACCAAAATCTAAAAAACTGGTCCAACAGAGAGTAAGCACATGAAACTGAACAGACGTGCGGCGCTGATGGCGGCCGCAGCCACTGCCCTATTGCCCAAACAGCTTCTGGCGCAAGGCAAGACCGAATGGGCTGGGATTAAGGCGGCAGGCAAGGTGCGTGCCGGCGCGGTCGAGGCGAAACCCTGGTTCACACAGGATTTCGCAAGCGGTGAATGGAAAGGCCTCGTGCCCGATATCCTCGAGGCGGTGTTCGCGCCCGAAGGCATCTCCGTCGACTATATCGACACCCAATGGGGCACTGCTGTGGCGGGTCTGCAATCGGGCCGCTTCGACCTGATGGGCGCTTATAATTCCACGCCCGAACGGGCCGAAGCCATCGATTTCACCAAGGCAATTGGCGGGTTACGCCTGACGATCCTGACGCTGAAAGACAACGCCGCAAGCTTTGCCAACTGGGACGCGATCGATAGTCCCGATGTCAAACTTGCCGTGATAGACGGCTCGGGGGCGGCCCGCATCCTGCAGCCCAAACTGACCAAGACCACATGGGTCGCCACGCCCTCGAGCGATACCATGTTCCTCGAACTGGAAAGCGGGCGCGTCGATGCCATCGTGACCTCGGATGCGCAGGTCGCCGATTACATCGCCAGCCGCGACCGTGGCACCATGGTCATCCCCGAACCGGTCGAGCGTCAGCCCACCAATATCGGCCTGCGCAAATCCGAGGACCACGAGCTTCTTGACTGGCTCGATACCCGCATTGCCGCCCTCGAAGCCGATGGCACAATGGACAAGATCTGGGCGAAATACACCAGCGTCGAGGGTTCGACCAAGTCATGACCGGAACGGACCCCATTCTTCGTATCGAGGATCTCCGTAAATCCTACGGTGTCTTCGAAGTGCTCAAAGGTATCTCGTTTGATGTGTATCCCCGTCAGGTCGTGGGGCTTCTGGGGCGCAGTGGCTCCGGCAAGTCAACCTTGCTGCGCTGTCTGAATTTCCTCGAACAGCCCAATGCCGGACGAATTTTTCTCGAGCAGGAAGAAGTGGGCGTCCGCAGTGCCGCCGGAGGGCGCAAGCCTGTTCCGGCGGCACGCCTTGCCTATCAGCGCCGCCAGATGGCAATGGTGTTCCAGAACTTCAATCTCTGGCCGCATATGACAGTGCTGGAGAATATCACCGAAGGTCCCGTCAAGGTGCTGGGACTGTCCAAGGACGAGGCCGTGGCCGAAGCGCGCAGCCTCCTGGTCAAGGTCGGCATGGAAACGAAGGAAGACCAGTATCCGATCCGCCTGTCGGGTGGTCAGCAGCAGCGCGTGGCCATTGCCCGTGCGCTGGCGATGCGACCCAGGCTGATGCTGTTCGACGAGCCGACCTCCTCGCTTGATCCCGAACTGGTGGCCGAGGTGCTCAAGGTCATGCGCGATCTGGCCGATGCGGGCACCACCATGCTGGTTGTGACCCACGAGATGGCCTTCGCGCGTGACGTCTGCGACCGCGTCCTTTTGCTGCATGAGGGCCAGCTGATCGAGCAGGGCCCGCCCGCCGAGGTCATGCTGCAATCGCAAAACCCTGTCGCCGCGTCCTTCTTCGCCGGACTGCGCGAGGAGGCCGCACAATGAGCTATGATTGGGATTTCGGCGTCTTGTGGGAATATCGCGGACTTCTGGCACAGGGTGTGCTGAGGACCGCCAAGATCGTGGCGCTTTCGGTCGTGCTCGGCATCCTGATCGGGATGCTTCTCACACCTCTGCGCATGTCGGAACGGATCTGGTTGCGCTGGCCCGCCACCGCCATGATCGAGGTGTTCCGCTCCTGCCCGCCTCTGGTGCTGGTCGTCTGGACCTATTACTGCCTGCCGATCATCGCAGGGCTTACACTGCCTGCCTACTGGACCTGCGTCTTCGCGATCTCGGTCTATTCGGGCGTCTATTTCGCCGAGATCTTCCGCTCGGGGGTGCAGGCTGTTGATCGCGGGCTGGTCGAGGCCGCGCAATCGGTCGGCATGCCGCGCTGGCGTATCCTGCACCGGATCGTGCTGCCGCTTGCTTTCCTGCGCATCATGCCGCCCTTTACCGGCCAGTGCATCATGGCGATCAAGAACTCGGTTCTGGGCAGCTATATCGCGGTGGGCGAGATCCTCTATGAAGGACAGAGGCTCAGCACCCATAGTTTCCGCCCGCTGGAGGTGCTCAGCTTCGTCGCCTTCTTCTTCATCTGCACGATCATGCCGCTCTCACTGATTGCGGGCGCCATAGAGCGCAAGATCCACCGTCGGTATTTCAGGCGCTAAACGATGACCCTTCCCTTCGATCCGCCAACGGGGCTTGCCCCGCGCCTGAGCCTTTTTGCCAGTGAGACGCCCGCCGAGGCGATTCCCGATAGCGTGATGCAGTCATGGGTTCTGCATCTGATCGACACGCTGGCCTGTGCAGCAGCCGGTAGCAGGCTCCCCCTTGCGCAGAGTGTGGCCACCTATGCCCGCCAGCAGGGATCGGGTCGCCCGCTCATCGGTGGCGGATCGAGCGGGCCGATGCTGGCGGCCTTCGCCAATGCCTTCGCGGCCAATCTTCTCGATTTTGATGACGGGTTCGAGCATGATGGCAAAGGTATGGGCCATCCGGGAGCCTCGCTGGTGGCCGCAGGGCTCGCGGCTCTGGGCGATGCGCCGGTAACGGGGCGCGCGTTTCTGACCGCTCTCGTATTGGGGGCAGAGATCAACAACCGACTGATCCTCTCGGTCCAGCCGAGTGCCAAACGCTTCGTGGAAGTCTACGGCATCGGACAGCATCAATCGGTGGGTGCTGCGGTCACCTATGCGCGGCTCAAGGGGTTGGGCGCGCCGCAGATGTCCAACGCGCTCAACCTCGCGGCCAGCCTCAGTGCGGTGCCGAGCCTGCACAAATATAACTGGTTCACCCGACCGATCATCAGCCTGAAGGATTTTGTGGCCCCATCCGCCCAGGCGGGCGTGCAGGGCGTCGATCTGGCGCTAGCGGGGTTACAGGGGCCGGCGGATATCTTCGAGGGACCACAGGGGTTCTGGCGGATGGTGGGCTCGGACCACTTTGCGCCCGACCTGCTGACCGAGGGATTGTGCCACGACTGGTATGCTGGGGACGGTGCGGTCAAGACCTATCCCGCCTGCCGCTGGATCGCGCCTGTGCTGGAGGCGTTCGATACAGTTCTGGCCGAAAGCGGCGCGCCTTTTGACCGGATCGCCCGTATCGAGGTCCATTCCTTTGCCGATGTGGCCGCCAAGATGGCATATCCCGCGCCTGCAAATGCCATCGATGCCCAGTTTTCCCTACCGCATCTGATGACCTGTCAGGCTCTGGGGCTCGAAGCTGGACTGCCCTGGTTCACGCCAGACGCCCTCGACCAGCCCGAGACCGCCCAGCTGGCCACCCGGCTCTCCTTCCATACCGATCCGGAGATGGATGCCGCCATGCGCGGGGTCGGTCGCAGACCACAGGCGCGCGTGGAGCTGACCCTGACCGATGGCGGTCACCATAGCTGCCGGATCGACGCTCCCCTAGGGGGAGCACTACGTCCTGTCAGCGCCGAGACGGTCCATGCAAAGGCCGCGCGTCTCATGGCACAGGCGGGTATACCACATCCCGAAACCCTGCTCACCTCGCTCGCGGACATCTCAGAGGTCGAGGATATTCGCCCGCTCATTGCACCTTTCTTCACCCAGCCAGACGCGCCACGGTTCTCCTAAGCACCCGACGGATTCTCCGCCATGCGCCGCGTCCTGTGAGCGCGGTTGATCTCCCCCTTCCCGACGCTAACTGGATATCATGCGCATATGGAGAGGTTCCGTTTGAACGGAAATTCCCGAAATCTTGTCAAATTGGCAAGTTTTGTGATGACCTGCTGCAATATGTCGCAATATAAAATTTTCTTTCACAAAATGCCCCTTTGTAAGCAGATACTCCCTTGCCAGCTTCGATCGAGCCGATATTTTTCCATTGTTGACCGGTAAGTCAAAAAACCGCGAGACCGGACCGCCCCCGCCAATGAGGGACAGGTTCGTCAACGACAGAGAGGGGAAATTATGTCGAAGATGACGCGTAGCCTTTTGGCTGCTTCTGCACTCATGCTCGGGCTTTCGGCACCGGCATTCGCAAAAACCTTTGTATATTGCTCGGAAGCCTCGCCCGAAGGCTTCGATCCGGCGCCCTATACCGCCGGCACCACCTTCGATGCCTCGGCGCATCCGGTCTTCAACCGTCTGGTGGAATTCAAGAAGGGCACGACCGAGATCGAGCCGGGTCTTGCGACCTCATGGGATGTCTCCGATGACGGGCTGACCTATACGTTCCACCTGCGTCCCGATGTGAAATGGCAGTCGGTGGATGGTTACGCGCCCACTCGCACGATGAATGCCGATGACGTTATCTTCAGCTTCGACCGTCAGGGCAATCCCGACAATCCGTGGCATGATTACCTGCCCGGCATCACCTATGAATATTACTCGGCGATGGAGATGGCCGATCTGATCAAGTCCATCGAGAAGGTCGATGACATGACGGTCAAGATCACCCTGACCCGCCCCGAGGCCCCCTTCCTTGCAAACCTCGCCATGCCCTTCATGTCGATCGTATCGAAAGAATATGCCGATACGCTGGCCGAAGACGGCAAACAGGCGCAGTTCAACCAGGTGCCCGTCGGCACCGGCCCCTTCCAGTTCGTGGCCTATCAGCAGGATGCCGTCATCCGTTACAAGAAGAACGCCGACTACTGGGGCACCGCGCCCAAGATCGACGATCTTGTCTTTGCCATCACGCCCGAGGCCTCGGTCCGTCTGCAGCGTCTGCAGGCCAATGAATGCCAGCTGATGCCCTATCCCTCGCCTGCCGATCTGGACGCGATCAAGGCCGACAGCAATCTCAAGCTCGACCAGCAACCAGGCCTGAACGTGGCCTATCTGGCCTATAACACCACCATCGCACCTTTCGATAAGCCCGAGGTCCGCAAGGCCCTGAATATGGCGATCAACAAGCAGGCGATCATCGATGCCGTCTTCCAGGGCGCGGGCGAAGTGGCCAAGAACCCGATCCCGCCGACCATGTGGTCCTATAATGACAGCATCCAGGACGACCCCTATGACCCCGAAAAAGCCAAGCAGATGCTGGCTGATGCGGGCGTGAGCAATCTGGATATGGAGATCTGGGCGATGCCCGTCCAGCGCCCCTATATGCCCAATGCCCGCCGTACCGCCGAACTGATGCAGTCCGATCTGGAGAAGGTGGGCGTGAAGGCCTCGATCGTCTCCTATGAATGGGGCGAGTATCTGAAACGCTCCACCGATCCGGCGCGCAAAGGGGCGGTCATCATGGGCTGGACCGGCGATAATGGCGATCCCGACAACTTCATGGGCGTGCTCCTGAGCTGTGCGGCCACCGGTGATGGCGGCTCGAACCGCGCACAATGGTGCAACGAGGACTTCTCGGAGCTGCTGACCAAGGCCAAAGCCACCACCGATCAGGCCGAGCGCGCCAAGCTCTACGAGCAGGCGCAGGTGATCTTCAAGGAACAGGCCCCGTGGGACACGCTCGCGCATTCCACCCAATATGTGCCGATGCGCGCCAATGTTGAAGGCTTCCAGATGAGCCCTCTGGGGGATTTCACCTTCGAGACCGTCGACCTGAAATAAGCCTCGCGTAAATCCACATCAGGCGCGCGGGAGACCCCTCTCGCGCGCCTCTTTGCAAGGCGATGACATGATCCGCTTCTTCTTCAACAAGCTTCTCTACCTGATCCCGACCCTGATCGGCATCACCATCGTGGCCTTCGGCTTCGTGCGGGTGCTGCCGGGCGATCCGGTCACCCTTCTGGCGGGCGAGCGCGGGATCACCCCCGAACGCCATGCCGAGCTCGCGGCCCAGCTGGGCTTCGACCGGCCCGTCTGGGCGCAATATCTCGATTTCCTCTGGCGGCTTCTGCATGGCGATTTCGGCAATTCGATCGTCACCAAACAGCCCGTGCTGAGCGAATTCCTGCAGCTCTTCCCTGCCACCGTCGAGCTGTCGCTCTGCGCGATTATCCTTGCCACGCTGATCGGCGTGCCGGTGGGGGTGCTGGCGGCCGTCAAACGCGGCAGCTGGTTCGACCAGATCTCGATGACCACGGCCCTTGTGGGCTTCTCGATGCCGATCTTCTGGTGGGGCCTTCTGCTGATCATCTTCTTCTCGGGAACGCTCGGCTGGACGCCCGTTTCGGGCCGGATGTCGCTGATGTTCTATTTCGACACGCCCACGGGGTTCATGCTGATCGATAGCCTCCTGTCGGGACAGGACGGCGCGTTCACCTCGGCGCTCTCGCATCTGATCCTGCCCTCTGTCGTGCTGGGGACCATTCCGCTGGCGGTCATCGCGCGGCAGACCCGCTCGGCCATGCTCGAGGTGATGGGCGAGGATTACGTCCGCACCGCCCGCGCCAAGGGTATGTCGGGCCGACGCGTTGTCATGGTCCATGCGCTGCGCAATGCGATGGTGCCGGTGGTGACCACGATCGGGCTGCAGATCGGCCTTCTGATGGCCGGAGCCATCCTGACCGAGACGATCTTCAGCTGGCCCGGTGTGGGCAAATGGATGATCGATTCCATCTCGCGGCGCGACTATCCGGTCGTGCAATCGGGTCTGCTGCTGATCGCGGGGATCGTGATGATCGTGAACCTGATCGTCGATCTGACCTATGGCCTCATCAATCCGAGGATCCGTCACAAATGAGCACTACTCTCCAGATGACCGACGGCCAGATCCGCCGCAAAATGATCGCGGATTTCTGGCATGATTTCCGCCGCAACAAGGGCGCGGTGGTGGGGCTTTGCGTCTTTGCGCTGATGGTTCTGATTGCCGTCTTCGCGCCGCTGATCGCGCCCCATGACGCAACAATGCAATATCGCGACGCCCTTCTTGTGCCGCCCTCATGGTCCGAAGGCGGCCAGTCCGAATTCCTTCTGGGCACCGATGCCGTGGGACGAGACATGCTCTCGCGCCTGATCTACGGCTCGCGCTATTCGCTGCTCATCGGCGTGGTTGTGGTGCTGGTCGCGCTTTCGGGCGGGATTATTCTTGGCCTTCTGGCCGGCTTCTTCGGCGGTTGGGTCGATACCGTGATCATGCGGATAATGGATATCATCCTGGCCTTCCCCTCGCTTCTGCTGGCACTGGTGCTGGTGGCAATCCTGGGGCCGGGCCTGACCAATGCGATGATCGCCATCGCCATCGTCTACCAACCGCATTTCGCCCGCCTCACTCGCGCCGCGGTCATGGGCGAGAAATCGCGTGATTATGTAGTGGCGGCGCGGATGGCAGGCGCAGGGCCTCTGCGGCTGATGCTGAAAACCATCCTGCCCAATTGCCTCGCGCCCCTCATCGTGCAGGCGACGCTGTCATTTTCGTCCGCCGTGCTCGATGCCGCCGCCCTGGGCTTTCTTGGCATGGGCGCACAGCCGCCCTCGCCCGAATGGGGCACCATGCTGGCCGAGGCGCGCGAGTTCATTTTGCGGGCATGGTGGGTGGTCACCTTCCCCGGTCTGGCGATCCTGATCTCGGTGCTGGCGATCAACCTGATGGGCGACGGGCTGCGCGATGCCCTTGACCCGAAACTGAAACGGAGCTGATCCATGGCACTGCTATCCATCAAGAACCTGACGGTCAGCTTCGCCACCTCATCGGGGCCCTTCAAGGCCGTGGACGGGATCGACGCCTATGTCGATGCCGGCGAGGTTCTGGCCATTGTGGGCGAGAGTGGCTCGGGCAAATCGGTCTCGATGCTGGCAGTGATGGGGCTTTTGCCCGACACCGCCACCGTCACCGCCGACGAGATGACCTATGACGGGCGCGACCTGTTGCATATGTCAAAGGCCGAACGCCGCCGCCTGATCGGGCGCGAGATCACGATGATCTTCCAGGAGCCCATCGCCTCGCTCAACCCCGCCTTTACGGTGGGCTTCCAGATCGAGGAAGTGCTGCGGATCAACAAGGGTCTGGGCAGGCGCGAGGCGCGCGCGCAGGCAATCCACCTGTTCGAACAGGTGGGCATCCCCGAGCCGGAGGTAAAGATCGACGCCTATCCGCACCAGATGTCGGGCGGCCAATGCCAGCGGGTGATGATCGCGATGGCGATCGCCACCGGCCCGAAGCTGCTGATCGCCGATGAGCCGACGACCGCGCTTGATGTGACGATCCAGAAGCAGATCCTCGATCTGTTGATGGAGTTGCAGGAGGCGCATGGGATGGGGCTGATCCTGATCACCCATGATATGGGGGTGGTGGCCGAGACCGCCGACCGCGTGATGGTGCAATATAAGGGGCGCAAGATGGAAGAGGCCGAGGTGCTCTCGCTCTTCGAGGCGCCGCAACATCCCTACACGAAGGCGCTTTTCTCGGCACTGCCGGAACTGGCCACGGGCGACAGGCTGCCCACGGTCTCGGATTATTATACGGAGGCAGGCGCATGAGCACAGTCGTTGCAGGGCGCGGCCTGACGCAGGATTACCATGTGTCGGGCGGTCTTCTAGGCCGCGCGAAGACCGTGCGCGCCGTGAAAGGCGTCGATTTCGCCGTCGAGAAGGGCAAGACGCTGGCCATCGTGGGCGAGAGTGGCTCGGGTAAATCCACCTTGGCGCGGATCATCGCGCTGATCGATGCGCAATCGGGTGGCACGCTGGAGATCGGCGGAGAGGCTGTCGACATCTCGAAACGCAAGCCTGACCACAAGTTGCGCTCGATGGTGCAGATGGTCTTCCAGAACCCCTACGGGTCTTTGAACCCGCGCCAGAAGGTAGGCGATTGCCTGACCGAGCCGCTTCTGCTGAACACCAAATTCAGCGGCAAGGAACGGCGCGAGAAAGCCGAGGCGATGCTGGAAAAGGTCGGGCTGCAGGCCGCGCATTTCAACCGCTATCCCCATATGTTCTCGGGCGGGCAGCGCCAGCGGATCGCCATTGCGCGGGCGCTCATGCTCAACCCCGAGCTACTGGTGCTGGACGAGGCGGTCTCGGCGCTCGATCTTTCGGTGCAGGCGCAGGTGCTGAACCTGCTCGCCGATCTGCAGGAAGAGCTGGGCCTGACCTATGTCTTCATCAGCCACGATCTGTCGGTCGTGCGCTATATCGCCGATGAGGTGATGGTAATGAACAAGGGGGAGGCGGTCGAGCAGGCCTCGCGCGATGCGATCTTTAGCGACCCACAGCATCCCTACACCCGCCAGCTCTTTGCCGCCACGCCCGTCACCGATCTGGAGGCCATTCGGGCACGGGTGGCGCGCAGGAAGGCCCGCGCGCCCGTTCTGTGATCAGATCTCCCTCAGCGCGGCCTCGACCGTGCTGAGGAGCCGGTCAACATGGCGCGCATTGAAAATCAGCGGGGGGCGGATCTTGAGGATATTCGCCCCCGGCCCCGTTGAGGAAATCAGCACGCCCTTCTGACGCATCAGATTGACGCAGGCGGTCGCCGTCGCGGCATCGGGGGTCTTAGCCGCGTGATCGGTCACGAACTCGCAAGCCACATACATCCCCACACCGCGCACATCGCCGATACGCTCGTCCTCCAGGCTGCGCAGGCCCGCGCGGATGGCGTCCCCCATGGCAACAGCATTGGCCATCAGGTTGTCGTCACGGATCGTGTCAAAGACGGCGCGGGCTGCCGCCACCGCCACCGTATTCCCCCCGAATGTGTTGAAATAGCGCAGATCCTGCCCGAAGGGGGCCACGACCTCGTGGCGCACGGCAATGCCGGCCACCGGATAGCCATTGCCCATTGGCTTGCCCATGGTGACGATCTCGGGGTCGATGCCAAGGCGCTGATAGCCCCACATCGCCTCGCCCGAGCGGCCAAAGCCCGATTGCACCTCATCGGCGATCATGATGCCGCCATGGGCGCGCACCACCTCGGCCACGGGCGCCAGAAGCCCTTTCGGGTCGGAATAGATGCCATCGGAGGAAAACAGGCTGTCGGCGATGAAACAGGCGATGCCATCGCCATGGCGCTCCAGATCCTCGATCTGCGCCTTCACCTCTGCCGCCATCTGCGCACCCAAGGTTGCCACATCGCGGCGGTAGCTGTCAGGCGCGGCCACGCGGCGCACCCATGTGCCCAAGGGCGATTTCGCGCCCAGCGAGGGCGAATAGCCCGCCGTCAGATGCGAGGTGCCGTGATAGGCCTCGGAGGTGATGATCACCCCGCGTTTGCCGGTTTTGTGCATCGCGATGCGGGTTGCCAGATCATTGGCCTCGGACCCCGTGCAGGTGAACATCATATGGCCGTTCTCCGCGATCTGCCCGCCTAAGCTCGGCAGCATTTCCTCGGCCAGATCAAGGATCCCGTCCTGCACATAGCGCGTATGGGTGCATAGCCGCCCCATCTGGGCCGAGACCGCCTCGACCACGCGGGGATGGGCGTGGCCCAGCGAGACCACATTGTTATAAGCGTCGAGATAATCGCGCCCATCGGGGTCATAGAGATAGGCGCCCTCGCCACGTTCGACCGTCAGGGGATCTTGATAGAACAGCCGGTAGGCCGGGCCCAGCAGGCGCGCGCGGCGCTCGATACGCTCGGCCAGCGCGGGGGCAAGATCGGCAGCTTTGGACGGGTCGAACCCGTTGACCATACCGATGGCGGGTTTGGATAGGGTATCGATGCTCATGAGCCTCTCCGGAATTCGGGACGGGCGCGCAGGATCGCTTCAACCTCAGCGGTCGGGCGCGCAAGAAACCATTGGAGCTGCGCCCAGCTGGGCGCGGCATTGCGTAGGATATAGGGGGCATTCTCGGGCATGAGCGCTGCGCGATACTGGGTCATTACCGCCCGCACCAGCACCCGCGCCATGACCATATGCGGGATGATGGCCAGCTCTTCATCGCTCAACGGCGCCCGTTCCAGATAGCCCGCAAGCACCGGATAGGCGTTGGCGAAGATATCCTGATCGGGGGTGAACGCCTTCAGGATCTGCCCCATCAGCGCCACCGCAAGATCAATCGCCACCGCCGATTCCACAACATCTCCGAAATCGATCACCCCCGTCACATGGCCCGTTTCGGGATCGGCCACGATATTGGAGGCGTAGAAATCGTTATGCACCACCTGCCGCGGCAGCGCCGGAATGCGGTGTGCCACCTCGGCCAGCCGCGCGAAGGCCTCACCGGCCAGTGCCTGATGACGGGGCGGCAGGCTGACCTCGCCCAGAAGGGGCCTCAGCCGCATCACATGTTGCACATCCCAAACCAGCTGGCGGCTCTGATGGGGATGGCGGAAGCCACCTAGGGCAAGACGCAGCTCGGCCAGCACCCGCCCGATCTCGGGCAGGGTCTCGGTACGGGTTTCCATCATGTCCAAGGGTGTGCCTTCAACGAAACTGAGCAGCCGGTAGAACCGCCCCGAGGCCGGCTCGCGCAGCATCCCCTCGCCCGTTCTGGCACGGATCAGACGCGGCGCGGGCCGGGTAAAATGCTCCGCAAGATGATCCAGTACCGCGTTCTGCAGATCAAGTTCACCCTGCGTCTCGTCGGGATTGGCGATCTTCAGGATATAGCGGCCCTCTGACGCGCTGATCAGATAGGTATCGTCCTTCTCGGTCTCGAGCCGCTTCATCGCCCCCGAGATCCCGTAAGCCTCTTGGCACAGGCGGGCGGCCTCATGGGGGCCGATACGGGTAAAGCGCGTGGCCAGCCCCCCCTGCCCCGCAAAGCGAAGCGCGTCATTCAGATCTGTCATGTCACTCTCCGGCTCCGGCCCGCCCCGCATCGGGACGGGCCAAGAGCTATCAGCTTCGCGGCGCGCTCACAAATGGTGTCGGATGAGCGGACTGATAGGCAGCCGCCAACGCCAGCACCACCTCGTCCTCGAACCAGCGGCCCACGAATTGCAACCCGATCGGCAGGCCATCGGCATCGAAGCCGCAATTGACCGATACGGCAGGCTGCTCGGTCATGTTGAACGGATAGGTGAAAGGCGACCAGTCGGTCCATTCCGTCATCCCCGAGCCGGGCGGCACATCGACACCCGCCTCAAAGGCGGTCAGCGGCATGGTGGGCAGCATCAGCGCATCATAGCGTTCATGGAACTTGGCCATGGTCACCTTCAGCTGGGCGCGGACCTGATCGGCAGCGATGAAATCGCGCGCGCTCAGGAGGCGGCCCTGTTCGGTGATCGATACGAAACCGGGATCCATTCTGGCGATCTGCTCGGGGCTAGGGTTGACCTGCTCGACCGCCCAGGCCTGAGCGGCATACCACAGATCCAGAAGCGCCTGCTGAGGGCTGGCAAAACCGGGATCGGCTTCTTCGACAATCGCGCCCAGATCGGCCATGGCCCTCGCGGCACGGTCGACGGCCTCGGCCACGGCAGGGGCCACGGGCGCGCCATCCAGCGTGCGGGCATAGGCGATACGCATCCCCTTGATCGAGCGGCGTGTGGCGGCGGCGAAATCGGGCACATCCTTGGGCGAGCGGCCATAAAGCGCATTCACCGAAGGGCCGGACACCGCATTGAGAAACAGCCCGCTATCCTCGACGGTGCGGGTCAGCGGACCACGATGGGCAAGCTCGAAAAGGCCTGTGGGTGCGGTCGAAGGCACCCAGCCGAAGGTCGGCTTGATCCCGAAGACCCCGCAGAAGGACGAAGGGATACGGATCGAGCCCGCCCCGTCCGAGCCCTCATGCAGCACGCCCATATTGAGCGCCGCAGCCACGGCCGCACCGCCCGAAGAGCCCCCCGAGGCACGCGCGGTGTTCCACGGATTGAGTGTGTTGCCGCCCTCTGGTCCATGGGTCAGACCTTTCCAGCCGAATTCCGGCGAGGCGGTGGTGCCAAGGATCGGCGTGCCTGCCTGACGCAGCTTGGTGACGATCTCCAGATCGGTCGGAGACGGGTCCTTCTCACCCAGAACCGAGCCCTTGCGGAACGGAATGCCCTTCACGCGGGTGAGTTCCTTGATGGTGGCAGGCACCCCGTCGATGGGCGAGAGCGGCTCGCCTTTGGCCCAGCGGGCCTCCGAGGCGCGCGCCTCGGACAGCGCCTCCTCGGCCACCACATAGACGAAGGCGTTGACGTCGCCGTCAAACCGTTCGATCCGGTCGAGCGCGGCCTGCACCGCCTCGACGGGCGACGCCTCTTTGGCCGCATAAGCGCGGGTCAGTTCGGTGGCGCTCATCTCGCCCAGATCGGTTTTGTCGATCACATCCATAATGTTACGCCTCCTCAAGCACGCTGCGGGCCAGATCGGTCTCGGCCAGCGCATCCAGCGCGCGTTTCATCGCCGCCATCATCTCGTCCACCTGCTCGGCGGTAATGATCATCGGCGGGCACAAGCAGATCGCATCCCCGATGGCCCGCACGATCAGCCCTTCTTCCAGCAGGCAGGCTTGCGCCGCCTGACCCATCTGGCCAACTTTCTCCGTGCCCTTCAGCTCGAGTGCGCCGATCAGCCCCAGACCGCGCGACCAGAGCGCCATCGGATGGCTCTCGAGCGCCTTCAATCCTGCCAGAAACTGGCCTTCAAGGCGGGCGGCATTGCCCACCAGATCGCGTTCCTCGATGATCTTGATATTCTCGAGGCCCACAGCCGTGGCAACGGGGTGGCCCGAGGCGGTATAGCCATGGCCGAACACGCCCAGACGGTGGCTTTCATCCGCGATGGGATTGTAGAACTCATCGCTCATCAGGATCGCGGAAAGCGGCATATAGGACGAGGAGATCTGCTTCGAGGTCACCATCACATCGGGAGTGATCCCGAAGGTCTCGCAGGCAAACATCTTCCCCGTCCGGCCAAAGCCGCAGATGACCTCATCGGCCACCAGAAGGATGTCATATTTGCGCAAAACCGCCTGAATGGCCTCCCAATAGCCTTCGGGCGGCACGATCACGCCACCTGCGCCCATCACCGGCTCGCCAAACATGGCGGCAATCGTCTCGGGGCCTTCTTTCAGGATCAGCTCTTCGAGCGCCTCCGCCATACGGGCAGAGAATTGCTCTTCGGTCTCGCCGTCCAGATGGTCGCGCGGATAATCGGGCGTGAGCGTATGGATCATCCGGTCGAGCGGCAGATCGAAGCTGCCGTGATTGGCCGGAATACCGGTGACCGAGCCTGCCGCGATCGTCACCCCGTGATAGCCCTTCACCCGCCCGATGATCTTCTTCTTCTCGGGCAGACCCAGCGCATTCGAGCGATACCAGATCATCTTCACGACCAGATCATTGGCCTCGGATCCCGAGGAGGTGAAATGCACCTTCGTTAGATGCGCGGGCGAGATCTGCACAAGTTTCTCCGCCAGATCGACCGAAGGGCCATGCGCCTTGTAGTTGAAGCTGTGGTAATAGGGCAGTTTCTGCATCTGCGCATAGGCCACATCGGCCAGACGCTTCTCGTTGAAGCCCACAGCCACCGACCAGAGCCCTGCAAGCCCCTCGATATAGCGCTTGCCCGACTGGTCGAAGACATAGATGCCCTCGCCACGGTCGATGATCAGCCCGCCTTTTTCCTCATAGACCCGCAAATCGACCGAGGGGTGGAACTGATAGGCAATATCGCGGGCCTCGATGGAATTGGGCGCAATGGTTTTCGATTGAGACATCTTTGTCGTCCTTGGTTCCGGCGCCTTAGCGCCATAAGATTTCAGCTGAAGGCCAGATCCCAGTCCTTGCCGGGAATGGCCTCGATCAGAGAGCGTGTGTAGGGGTGCTGGGGGGCGTCGAACACTTGCGCGCCCGGCCCGATCTCGACGCAACGGCCCTTTTGCATGACCATCACCCTATCACAGATCTGGGCGGCCACGCGCAGATCATGGGTGATGAACACAAGGCTGAGGCCCAGCTCGCGTTTGAGCTCTTCCAGCAGCTCCAGCACCTGCGCCTGAATCGACACATCAAGCGCCGAGACCGCCTCATCGGCCACGATGATCTCGGGTTTCAGCGCGAGCGCACGGGCAATCCCGATCCGCTGGCGCTGCCCGCCCGAGAATTCATGCGGGAAGCGTTTCGCCGATCCGGGAAGGCCCACGCGGGCCAGAAGCGCCTCGGCCTCGGCCAAAGCCTGTTTGGGCGGCGTGCCATGGGCGATGGGGCCATCGGCAATCGTCTGCCCCACGCGGATACGCGGGTTGAGCGAGGAAAACGGGTCCTGAAAGATCATCTGCACACGGGCGCGCAGCTCTTGCAATGCGGGGCCTGTGGCATGGGTCATATCCTGCCCGTCCAGCACCATCCGGCCCGCATCCAAATCCTGCAGCTTCACCAGGCAGCGGCCCAGAGAGGATTTCCCCGAACCGCTTTCACCAACAATCCCAAGGGTTTCACCGCGTCCGATGGTGACGGTGATATCCTTCACCGCCTCGACCACACGGGCCTTGCGGAACATGCCGCCGCCTGTGCGATAGGTCTTGCACGCGCCTTCCACCTGCATCAGGGGCGGGCGTTCGGGGCATGCTGCCCGTCCTGCGCGCAGCTTCGGGATCGCATCGATCAGCCCGATCGTATAGGGGTGCTCGGGGTGGTGGAGAACCTTCTCGGCGGGGCCTTCCTCGACCACGCGGCCCAGTTTCATCACCGTCACATAATCGGCGATCTCCGCCACCACGCCGAAATCATGGGTGATGAACATCACCGCCATGTTGCGGCTTTGCTGGAGGTTGCGGATGAGCTCAAGGATCTGCGCCTGCGTGGTCACATCGAGCGCGGTGGTGGGCTCGTCTGCCACCAGAACCTCCGGCTCGAGGGCCAGCGCCATGGCGATCACCACCCGCTGACGCTGCCCGCCCGAGAGCTGGTGCGGATAGGCCCTCGCTGCGCGTTTGGGGTCGGGCAGACCCACCTCGGTCAGCAGATCCAGCGCACGGGCACGACGCTCGGAGGGCCGCAAGAGGCCATGCGCCTCGAAGACCTCCGCAATCTGATCTTCGATCCGCATCAGCGGATTGAGCGCCGACATCGGTTCCTGAAAGATCATCGCGACGCGCTTACCGCGCAGAGCGCGCATTTCGGCCTCGGTGACACCCACAAGATCCTGATCGCCCAGCCGGATGCGACCATCATTGACGCGCAGCCCCTCGGGCAGGAGCCCCATCAGCGCATTGGCCGACATCGATTTGCCAGAACCGCTTTCGCCCACCACGCACAGGATCTTCCCGGGCCAGAGATCGAAGCTCACGCGGTCCACCGCATAGAGACGGTCGGCCCCTTCGGGCAGCGCGATCTTCAGCCCCTCGATGCGCACCGCAGGTTTGGTCATGGTTGCATCCAGCATCACGCTCTCCTTTTGGCAAGGCGCGGGTTGAGGGCGTCGTTGAGGCCCTCGCCGATCAAGTTGAAGGCCAGAACCGTCAGCAGGATTGCCACTCCGGGGAAGAAGCTGATCCACCAAGCCTGATTGAGCACGGTCCGCCCCGCGCCGATGATATAGCCCCAGCTCATGATATTCGGATCTCCCAAGCCCATGAAATCCAGAGCGCTTTCCGTCAGGATCGCGGTGGCCACCATCATCGAGGCCAGCACGATTACCGGAGAGATGGTGTTGGGCAGAATCTGGCGGCGGATGATGGTCAGACCCGACTGGCCCGAAAGCTGCGCGGCCTCGATAAACTCCCGGTGGCGCAGCGCCATGACCTCGCCGCGCAAGAGACGCGCCACGGGCGGCCAGCTGACAAGGGCGATGGCGGTGATGATCGACCAGATCGAGGGCTCGAAGATCGCCACCAGCACCACGGCAAAGGCGAAGGAAGGGATCACTTGGAAGAACTCGGTGATGCGCGAGAGGACATCATCCACCCAGCCGCCGAAATAGCCCGCCAGCGCCCCGATCGGGATACCGATGGCCAGACTGACCACTGTGGAGATCACCCCCACCAGCAGCGACACATAGGCCCCATGCGCCAGCCCCGAGGCGATATCACGGCCCAGAGTATCGGTGCCCAGAGGCGTCATCTGGTCCTGGAACGGCGCCACGAAGGGCATGTTGACCATATCCCAGGGCGAGGTCGGAAAGAGGAAGGGCGCAAGGATCGAACCCAGCAGCACCACGGCCAGAATGACGAGCCCCACAACCGCGCCGCGATTGCTTGCATAGGCTTTCCAGAAATCTTTCATCGCATGCTCCTTCAGGCCAGCCGGATACGCGGATCGACCACGCGGTAGACGAGATCGGTGAAGAGGTTGAACAGCAGCACCAGCGCCGCCGAGACGGTGAACACGCCCAGAAGCAGGTTGTAATCGCGGCTCTGGAGCGCCTCGAACATCAGCCGCCCGATGCCGGGCCAGGCAAAGACCGTCTCGATCAGCACCGCGCCGCCGACCAACTGGCCCGCATGCAGACCCGCAAGCGTCACCACCGGCAGGATCGCGTTGCGCAGCACATGGCGGCGCTGGATCACCGAAGACTTCAGCCCCTTGGCGCGGGCGGTTTTCACGAAATCGAGCCGGTTGACCTCGAGCATCGAGGCGCGGGTGATACGCACATAGGTCGCCATGAAGAACAGCCCCAGCGTCACCGCAGGCAGCACGAGGTGTTGGGCGATATCCCATGCGCGGGCGAGACCCGTGTAGTTTGATGCCGCCGTCTCGTAACCGAAGGCCGGAAACCAGCCGAAATTAACAGAGAAAAGCAGCACCGCCATCAGCGCCATCCAGAAGAGCGGCGTGGCATAGAACAAAAGCGCGACGGTGGAGATGATGCTGTCGGACCAGCGACCCTGACGGGCTGCGGCCACCACACCTGCCAACACACCGAAGGCCAGCGAAATGACGAAGGCCGAGATCGACAGGATCAGCGTGGCCGGCAGCCGATCGAGGATCAGCGAGGCGACGCTCGCCTGCTGGCGGTAGGAATAGCCCAGATCGCCTTGCGCGAAATGCGCCAGATAGGTCCAGAGCTGCACATAGAACGGCTGGTCCAGCCCGAACTGGCGGCGCAGGTCCTCGATGAATTGCGGGTCGGCGTCACCGGCCTCGCCCGCCATTACCAGCGCGGGATCGCCGGGGGCCATATGGATCAGACAGAAATTCAGGACGGTAATGGCGAAGAGGATGATCACGATCTTCACCACGCGCCCGATCAGGAAACGTAGCATGAGAGGGAGGCTCGTTTTGGTCGGGGGGGGGGGTCCGGGCGCGCGTGGCGCCCGGCAAATATGTTACTTCTCGATCCAGGTGTCGCCCAGCGAATTGCCAATACCGAGGCCGGTATTCACCAGATCATGGACCTTGCAATCATAAAGCGTGGGGAAGCTGAGCTCCTGCAGCCATGCCACCGGCACATCTTCCTGCAGCTTGGTCTGGATCTTGGTGTAAAGCGCCTGACGCTCGTCGTCACTTGCCGCGACCGCCGCCTCATCGAACCATTTGTCGATATCGGCATTGGAATAGCCCTCGACATTGGCAAAGGGATTGCCCTTTGTGATCTGGCTCGTGATGTAGTTACGCGCAACCCCCAGAGCCGGATCGCCATTCTCGTAGAGATAGGTAAAGGCGATATCGTAATCCCATTGCGAGGTCTTCTGGTTCCAGCCCGCCACATCGGTGGATTCGATCTCGACCGGAATACCGACCGCCGAGAGGTTCTGTTTCACCACCTCGGCCCAGCGTTGCCACGTCTCACCGTAAGGCAGCGGCAACAGGCGCAGCGGCTTGCCGTCATAGCCGATCTCCTTCAGGAGCTCTTTGGCCTTTTTCGGATCGTAGTCATATTGCGGATCGACCTTGTCATAGAAGGGGATGGTCGAGGTAATCGGGCCGCTGGCCACCTTGCCATAGCCATTCCAGACGACTTTCTGCATCAGGGGGCGGTTGAGCGCATACATGACCGCCTGACGGAACTTCACGTTATCCATCGGCGCGGTTCGATTATTGAGCCACAGGAAGGACATGGGCGCGTTATATTCCCATCCCTTCTCGGTGGTGCACACGCCCTCTTCCTTGGCCAGACGCGGAATGTCGAAGTTTTCCACCGAGCCCCCCGGCAGGACCGAAACGGTGCGGGTCTCGAAGGCGGTTGCACGCGAGGCGGCATCGGGGACAACGTGATAGACGACCTCATCCAGATGCGGCTTGCCCGCCGCCCAGTAATCGGGGTTTTTCACCAGATCGATATAGGCGCCCTTTTTCCATTCCTTCAGCTCGAACGGACCGGTGCCCACGGGGTTGTCGTTATTGGGGTTCTTGGCGAAATCGGTGCCCTCGTAGAGATGGGCAGGGATCATCGGCGCCAGCGTATAGGCGAAGGACCGGATGAACGGACCATAGGGCGCATTCAGCTTGAAGACCACCGTATGGTCATCGGGAGCATCGATAGTCTCGACATGGCGCATGACCTCGCGCCATTTCGGGTTGGTCTCGGGGAGAAGCTTGGTGAAGGTGAACATCGCGTCCTTCGACGAGAAGGGTTCGCCATCCGAGAATTTCACGCCCTGACGCAGATGGAACGTATAGGTCAACGCGTCATCGGAGACCTCCCAGCTCTCGGCCAGAGAGGGCATCGGCTCGAGTTTGTCATTATAACGCAAGAGGCCTTCATAGATCGAACCCGCCACCAGAAGGCTCGGACCATTGGTAGTAATGCCGATAAAGAGGCTGGGCGGTTCGGGCTGCACGACCAGATCGAGACGTCCACCCTCGACGGGGATATCCTGCGCGGTAGCAACACCGGCGCTCAGGCAAAGCGATAGCGCCAACGCTCCTCGGCGGAGCGCAGTAGAATAAATCATGGTTTGGACCTTCCTGTTGATATGGCCGTGTGGTCCGGCCTTAAATAGGGGCGGCACATACGCACCTGTCCCCGAGGGTCATTCCCGAATTGCTGTCAGGGCGATGGGCGTCACCCTGGAAGAAAGCTTGCGATGGCCCATCCGCGTTGTCGAATTATATCGGGCGATCCGTCCCATTAGTCTGCGCTATGGGGGATCGGATGCGGTTATGGGCCGGTCGTAAAAGGCCCTGATCACAGGACGGAACGGCCATAGACACGATCCTCGGGAGGACGGGTCTCGACCTGTTCGGTGAAGATGCGGTGCAATTCCTCGGCGATGCGTGAACGCAGCGGGGCTGGCTGTGTTACAAAATAGACCCCCGCCTGCGGGGTGCTTTCATAGGGCGGCAGCCGCCAGAGCCTGCCTGCCGCGCAGTCGCGCTCGACCACATGCACGGGCAACGGGCCGATACCGAAGCCCGCAATCACCATGCGCTTGATCTCCTCGAGATTATGCGAGCGCCCTACCAGATCGGGGTTGAGCCCGCAGCGCTGGCGCAGCGCCGTCAGTTCGTGGAGCGCACGGTTGCTGCTTTCGGCAAGATAGCCCACCGAGGAAAACCCCTCGAGATCGCTGACCGACAGGCCCTCGCGCCCGAAAAGCGGATGGGTCGGACCGCAATAGAGCCCGAAATGTTCCTGAAAGAGCAATGTATAATCGAGCTGCATATTATTACTATCACCCACGACACAAACGCCCATATCAGCGCGTTTGGCCGCGACCATGGCCAGCCCCTCGCGCGAGGCCTCGACCTGAAGCGTCAGCCGCACCTGAGGGTGGCGCTGATGGAAGGTTGCCAGGGCTGCATCGAAATCGGGGCTTTCCACATGCGAGGCCAGAACGATGGTCGCGTCTCCACTCAACACTTTCTCGGCCTCGCCCAGAGAGGCAGGCAGCCGCGAGACGGTGGCTGTGATCTCGAGCGCCTCGCCCAATAGCGCACGGCCGGCCTCGGTCAGCTCGAACATGGTCGAGGACCGCTCGATCAGCCGGTAGCCCACCTGTTCCTCGAGCCGCTTGAGGCTGCCCGAGACGGCGGGCTGGGTCAGGCACAGCCGCTGCGCGGCATCGGTAATCGAACTGGATTGCGCGATGGTGACGAAACTGCGCAGCAGGTTCCAGTCGAGATGCGAAAAGCCGATATCTTTCATCCGGAAAACCCCCTTCTGCTCCGGCGCGGTAGCACCAGAGCCTGCAATATGCTCAAGGGCGCCAAAGAGCGGCACTCCGGTCAAGGGGATCCTGTATACAACCCGAGGGCAATCAGCGCCGAAAACGGATCTGCTTAACGAAGAGGCAGCGCTCGGGGCTGACTGCGCTTAATCCATCACTCGGACTCAGCCGCCTCCTGCACCAGATCCAGCAAGATATCCGCCCCTTTCGCCGCCTGATCGGGGCTGCACCATTCGGCCTCGCTATGCGAGATCCCGCCCTCGCAGGGCACAAAAACCAGCGCAGTGGGGCAAAGTGCGCAGAAACTCAGCGCATCATGGGCGGTCAGTGTGGGCATCCGGGTGGCGGCATATCCGCGGGTCGCGGCGGCCTCCAGCCCCTTGCCGATCAGAGCCTCGTCAAAGAGGCAGGGCTCGCGGTAATGGCGGTGATCCAGTTCGATCACCAGCCCCGTCTCGGTCGCGATCCCGGCGCAGGCGGCCTCGATCCGCGCAACGGTTGCCTCGCGGATTGCCGGATCAAACCCCACGATCGCCCAAGACAGCTTGCTCAGATGCGGGATGTTTACGCGGTTATTGGGCCAGTTCTCGATGACCGAGGCGCTGACCATCCCATGAGGTTCGATACTGGCACCGATCGCATCAATCGCCAGCACCAGCTTCGCTGCCGCGGTCAGCGCATTGCGCCGTTTGGACATGGCCAGCGTCTGGGTATGGCCGTTCTCGCCACGGATCGTGGCATAGCCCGAGCACATGGCCGAGGAGCGCGTGACCATCGCGATGTCGAGGCCCGCCTCTTCCAGCTCCGGCCCCTGCTCGATATGCAGCTCGAAATAGCTGTGCGGCACAGCGCCCGGCACGGGGGTCGTGCCTGCCGCGCCGATCCGTGCCAGTTCGCCCTCAACGCTCGCACCCGTCGGATCGGTCCGCGAGAGCGCCTGCGTCAGATCCAGCGCGCCGGTATAGACCGCCGATCCCATCACGCCCGGCTGGAACCGCGCGCCTTCCTCATTGGTCCAGTTCACCACCTCGATCGGGCGGGCCGTGACAGTCCCTGCCGCATCGAGCGCACGACACACCGCAAGCCCCGCAAGCACCCCCAGAGGCCCGTCGAACTTCCCCCCCGGAAGCTGGGTGTCGAGATGGCTGCCAATCACGACAGGGGCCGCCTGCGGATTGCGCCCCTCGCGGCGGGCAAACATATTGCCGATCCGGTCCACACGCAGCGCGAGCCCCGCCTCCCTTGCCCAATGGGCAAAGAGTGCGCGCCCCTCGCGGTCAGCCGAGCTGAGCGCACCGCGCATCGAGCCACCCGCCGCTGTGCCACCGATGGCACCCAAGGTCATCAGATCCGCCCAGAGGCGCTCCTTGTCGATCCCGCCAAGCTGTGTCCTGCCATCCATATCCGCGCCTTTCCCCTAGCTTTCGCCAAAGGGAAACACGGAATGCGGCACAGCGCCAATCAGGACGCGCGATAGGGGCCATCGGCCAGATCTATGCGAAGGCCGGAGCACCAATGAAAAAGGCGCGGAGACATGCTCCGCGCCTTTCAACGTTCTGGTGCTGGTCGCTTAGTTGGCGCGACGCGGCTGGGCGGCATCCAGCTCCTTGCGCATCTCGGTGACCTGATCGACCGAGACGGGCTTGGCGCCATTGCCCCAGCTGTTGCGGACATAGTTCAGGATATCCGCGATCTGCTGGTCGTTGAACTTCCACGCGAAGGAGGGCATGCCCGCCGCTGTCTGACGATACTGGGTATAGGGCGCGCGGGCCCCCACCAGCATCGCGTGGATCATGCTGGCCGCATCATCCGACTGGAAGCCGGTATTGCTTGCAAAGGCGGGGATCATCCCGTCGATGCCTTCACCGTCAAGACCATGGCAGGCCGAGCAGTTGACTTCATATGTGTCGGCCAACGCGGATTTGGCATCGCCCAGATCCATCGGTTCGGCGGCTTTGTTGGTCGAGGCCGGAACCGATTTCAGATAGGTGGCCATCGCCATCGCATCATCTTCGGTCATGTATTGCAGCGAATGCTCGACCGCTTCGGCCATCGGACCACCGGCAGCCCCGAGGCTGTTGATGCCCGTGCGCAGATATTCGGCGATCTCCTCGGGCGAATGCTGCCCAAGGCCGACCGCGTCATTCGAGGTCAGATCGGCTGCATGGTAGCCTTCCAGCGGCGCACCCCAGAGATACTCGTCCGATTTCTCGGCGCTCAGGAGGTTACGCGGGCTGTGGCAGGCCGAGCAGTGGCCGGGGCCATCCACAAGGTATTTGCCGCGGTTCCATGCCTCGTCCTTGGACGTATCCGGCTCGAAGCCGTTATTGTCGAAGAACAGCATATCCCAGCCAGCCATCGCTAGGCGGATATTGAACGGGAAGCTCATACCGCCATTCTCGTCGATATCATTCTTCACCGGCTTGATCGTGGACATATAGGCCCAGAGATCATGCATGTCCGCATCGCTCAGCTTGGCATAGGCGGTATAGGGCATAGCCGGATAGAGGAGACCATGCGAGCCGATGCCCTGACGGACGGCGTTGAAGAAATCCCGCTCGGTCATCTTGCCGATACCGGTATCGGCATCGGGGGTGATGTTCGAGGAGACGAGCGTGCCGAAGGGCGTCTCGATCTTGTAGCCACCGGCGAAATCGCCTTGGCCTTTGGTGTGGCAGGCCGCGCAATCGCCCATACGCATGACATACTCACCACGCGTGATGGCGTCTTTGTCATCCGAATGGAAATCGGCCAATGCCACTTTGTCATCCGCCACCGAGGAGCGCTGCGTGTTGAGCGTATTATACGCCCAACCGCCTGCAACTACCGCGCCGACCACGACGATCGCGCCAATCGTGACGCCAATTTTCTTGCATTTCGACATGGATCAGCCCTCCACCAGCGGTGCGGGATTGTTGACATATTTCTCGTGGATTGCCTGTGCGGCACGCACGGCAAGTGCACCCACGGTCACGGTCGGGTTGTAGCCGCCATTGTTCGGGAAGGCAGAGGCGCCGACGACGAACAGGTTATGGCAGTCCCAGCTTTGCAGATAGGGGTTGAGCGCCGAGGTCGAGCGATCCGCACCCATGACCGCACCACCGATGGTGTGCGAGCTATGCTGCTTGTAGGGATTCCAGCTTTCGGCCGCCTGGTTATCGGTCGAGATGCCTTCGGCACCCGCCTCGATCATGATCTCCTTGGCCTTCGCGGTCATATAGGCAGCCATGTCACGGTCGTTGCGGTTCCAGTCGAAGGTCGTGCGCAGAAGCGGCTGACCATGACGGTCCTTATAGGTCGGATCGAGCGACAGATAGGCATCGCGGGTCGATTGCGAGGTGCCCTGAACGAAGATGTTGCCCGCTTCCTGATAGTCGCGCGCATAGGCTTCTTTCCACTCCGAACCCCAACGCTTGGAGCCGGGACGCAGACCGTTCATCTTGGCGATCGGACGCCCGTCGGTCGAATAGCCCATGATGCCCGCACCGCCGATGAAGTTCAGACCGGTATGGTCGAAGTTATCGCCGTTGAAGTCATCGATCTGCACGCCAAGCGCACCGGCACCGACAAACGGGTTCATTTTCGCGCCCGGGAAGAAGCCCGAGACAGAAGCGCAGGTCTGGTAGTTGTAGTTACGACCGATGGTACCCGTCTGGGTCTCGGGGTCGTATTGGGTGCCGACCTGGCTCAGCAGCATCAGGCGGACGTTGTCCATCTGATAGGCGGTGAAGACCACGATATCGGCCTCCTGGAAGCCTTCCTCGCCCTCGCGGGTGACGAAGTTCACGCCTTTCAGGGTCTTGCCGTCTTCATGCTTCACGCCATGCAACACTTCGGTCTCGGTCAGAACGGTGAAGTTCGGACGACGCATCAGCACCGGCAGGATACAGGCCTGCGGCGAGGATTTCGAGAAGTTGCCACAGCCGTGGAAGTCGCAGAAACCGCAATAGGTGCACGGGCCCATGGTGACGCCCAGCGGGTTCACATAGGCCTGGCTGAGGTTACCGGCGGGAATGGTGAAGGGATGGTAGCCCATGCCGTTCACGGTCTCGCGGTATTTTGCCATCCATGCGCTGTCTTTCAGCGCAGGCGTCGGATACTCGCGCGAACGCGGACCTTCGAAGACGTTACCACCCTCGAATTTCTGGCCCTTGATATTGCCAGCCTTGCCCGAGGTGCCCGCGATCCGCTCGAAACGGTCGTAATAGGGTTCCATATCCTCATAGGTGACACCCCAGTCCTGCAGGTGCAGGCCCTCGGCGCGCAGGCTTTCCAGCTTGGCCGAACCGTAACGCTTTGCGGTCTGGGTCGCGACCTGGAAGTCCCACGGCGTGAAGCGCCAGGACATCCCTGCCCAGTGGGTGCCGGCACCGCCGACGTTCCATCCGAACTGGTAGGCGTTCCAGTTGCGCACCGGAGCCGCGGTCTGGCCCGAGTTGTTACGGAAGGTGGTGGTTTCCACGCTCATCGGCTGCAGCATGGAACGGCGGGTATGCCATTTCAGCTCGTCAGGATCGACGGCGGGAGGGAAGTCGGTCGAGGTATCGCGCCATGCGCCACGCTCGATCGCGACCACGTTCAGACCTGCGCGGGTGAGCTCTTCGGCCATAACCGAACCGGCCCAGCCGAGGCCCACGATGACCACATCGGCCTTAGGACGTTCAATCGTCATAATAGTATACCTTCCGAGATCAGTTCGACGGGATCAGGGAGACGGTGGTCAGCCCCAGATCCTCGTTGTGGCGGTCGATATAGGGGCGGTAGTCATAGCGCGCGCCGGGGAAGCCGATCATCTTCCAGCCTGCCATATCCTTGTTGCCACCGTAGATCGGGTCCGCCAGATAGCCTTCGCGGGCGTTCTGCAACATCAGCTCGAAGAAAGCCTGACCGTTGACGTCATCGCCAAGATCGATCTCTCCGGCTTCCAGACCGCTCAGGATCTCGTCGATCCGGTCGGGCGAGAGCGCATGGAAGGCTGCGTTATCATTGGCCTGTGCATAGGCTTCGAGTGCCTTCAGACCCGTCTCGTAACGCTCGCGGGGCGAAGTCAGGAATTGCGGCGAGCCCATCAGCATCTCTTCGTTCTCGGGGCGCAGCGGGCCCTGAAGATAGAGTGCCTTGCCCGAACCGTAATCTCCTGCAAGCTGGGCATCCAGGAAATCAACGCAACCTGCGTCGCTTGCCGAGGGGCCGTTATCATCTGCGGGGATCAGGCGGTCGAAGACAGCAGTGACGGTCTTGCGGTCGGTCTCATTCGTAAGGACCTGCATAGCACCACCGCGACGCACAGGCGTCGTCAGGTGATCCGCACTTTGTGCAGTCTGGGCGGGAAAGCCCGAGAGTTCGGCAGCGGAGGATTTGCCTGCCAGAACCGTGGTCGTACCGGCGGCCAGTGCGCCAAGAGACCAGAGCGCTTCACGACGATTCATTCGGTTGGCTCCTGTTATAGGTTGCATCGTTCAAGCCAGATAGCGCACATTCACCGAAGATCACGCAGGCGTGAGGTGCGGTTTTGGCGTGGCAGACCGGAGCCAGAGGTCCAAAGCCATGAGGGGCTTGCGCTTCCGTCGGGGGGAGCCGACAGTGGGGAAGACAAGTGGTGCAGGCGACTGGACCCGCAACACCGGATATCCAAGCTTTGGCCGCTCTGTAGAAAGCGGAAGAGCGTTCAACAAGGTCTCAACTGTATAGTTTTGTATACCGCCGTCATTTCACTTCTTCGGGCCATCTAAACATCTAACGCTGACACATCATTTTGAGGCGAAAAATGATGTATACGCAGCTTATCAATTCTGATGTCGCCGAAACATTGACATATCGCGCGTATTTTTACTACTTGCTCGATTGATCCATCACATGGCCGAGTCACAATGAAACGCGCAACGATTGCAGATCTCGCACGCGAGTCGAATGTCAGTAAATCCACCATTGACCGGATCCTGAGCGGTCGGGGGTCGGTGAAATCGACCACCGTCGAACATGTTCTAGCTGTCGCCGAACGGATCAATTTCCATGCGACCGGCGCGATCCGGACGCAGCTCAATGACGGCACCGAGCCACGCGTTCTGGGGTTCGTCCTCAACGCGCGCGAGCGGGGCTTCTACCGCGATCTGGCCGAACATGCCCTGCGCCGCGTCGCGCGTCAGCCACGGATGCGTGCTGTGGTGCGTCATGTGCCCTCGCCCGACCCGGACCTGATGGTTTCGGCACTGATGGAACTGGCCCAAGAATGCGATGCCATCGCCTGTGCCTCGGTCGATGATCCGGTGATCAGCGAGGCGATCTCCGAGCTTGCGAGCCGCGGCATTCCGGTCTTTGCCCTGATCACCGATCTCTCGGCGCCCGAACGCGCGGGATTTGTGGGAGCCAATGAATGGCAGCTGGGGCGTAGCGCGGGATGGTTCATGTCGCTCCTTGCCCCCGAGGGTGGCACCATCGCGGTGCTCGACGGCTCGCATCGCTATACCAGCCAGCAATCCCAGAATGTCAGTTTCCGCGCCTTCCTGAACGGCGCACCCGCACAGTATCGCATTCTCGACAGCCGCTCGACGCAGGAGAATGACGGCATGGCACAGCGCATCATGACCGAGTTGCTGGAAGAATATGGCGCCGATCTGACCGGTCTGTTCGTGACAGGCGGCGGCATAGACGGGGTGATCGCCGCCCTTGAAGCGGCAGGTCCGCGCGGCCCCCGCCTGCGCGTCATCGCCAACGAACTGACCGAGCGCTCGCGCTCCGCGCTTCGGCGCGGACTGATCGATGTGCTTCTGGTCCATCCGGTGCAGGATATGATCGATGCCTCGATCGATGTGATGGACGAGGCGATCCGTGCGCCCGACAACGCACGCCAGATCCAGCGCACCCTGCCCTTCCGGATCATGATCAGCGAGAGCTGCTGACCTCCGGCCCGCCGAGATCCAGATAATCGCTGGGCAGCGCGATCTGGATCGCCGTCTCCTCGATCTCCACACCTTTCGGCAGGATCCGGTGATGACGGGCGAAATGCTGTGCCACCCGCCGCGCATCGAGACGGAAGTTGTGATGGAGCACGAAACTCAACCGACCCTGACGCAGGAGCGTCTCGTTGGTACGGTCCAGATCATGCGCCGCAAAGACCTGCGGACTGCGCCCCGCCTCGTCGAACGCCTCCAGTATCGCGCGGTTGGCGCCACCAGTGGAATAGACGCATGAAATGTCGGGATGCGCGGCCAGCGTCTGCGCCACGAGCGTCCTGGTGGTCCGGTTGACGCCCTGCCCGTCCGACAGCGTGACGCAGCGCATCTGTGGCGCGATCTGCGCCAGACAGGCCAGAAACCCCGTCCGGCGGCTTTCCTCGCCCTCGAACATCTGGCTCGATTGCGAGATCAGCACCCGTGCGGGCCCCGGCCCCATCATCTTCGCCATCAACCACGCAGCCCTGGCTCCCGCGCGGCCATTCTCCATGCCCACATAGGCCAGACGGCGGGCGGGCGCGAGATCGGTGACATAGCTCACCACCGGAATGCGCTTGGCGGCCAACAGATCCAGCTGTGCCTCGATGGCAGGCGTGGCCGGTAGCTTCACCATCACCCCATGGCTGCCACGCTTGGCGATGGCCGCGATCTTGGCGAGGATCTCGCGCTCGGTCATCACCTCGGCCAGATGGAAGCGCGCACGGATGGCGGCAGGCTTGGTCAGCGGCAGCTCGCTCTCGAAGGCCGCACGCACCGGATTGGTAAAGCGCAGCGGCGCCTGCATCACGATATCGATGGTCAGCCGCGTGCCCAGAGCCTGCGCCTCATGGGCCTGCGCCTCCAGCTCCTCGATGGCCTGCGCGACCCGCTGCGCGGTCTGCGCGCGCAGATGCGCCCGCCCATGCAGGGCACGGTCGACGGTGGCGGCGCTGAGCCCCGACTGAAGCGCGATTTCCTTGACGGTAAAACGATGGGCCATCTTCCGATTTGAGGTGATTTTGAGGTGAATGGCAACTACCCGTTGCACCTTTTGCACGACACTCTGGGGCCATCAGGAGGAGGACCCCATGACCATTCACCACGCCACCCGCCAACCCCCCGTCTGGATTAGCGCAAAGGATGCCGATTTCGCGACCTTCAGGGCGCAGGTCGAGCAGAGCACCGATCCCGCCACCGTGCCCCGTGCCAGCGAGGTGGTCTGCAACATACCGATCTATGAGGGCGCATTCGTTGAGACCTGCGCCACCAGCACCGATGCCGGACGCGATCTGATGGCCGAATGGGCGCGGGTCTTTGCACACGGGGCGGGGATCATCGTGATCCGGCAGGCTGTGCCCGACCACGCCGTCATCGACCGCGCGAGCGACGTTTTCGATGCGGTCATCGCGCACGAAAAGGCGGCGGCCATGGGCGGCGGCGACCATTTCGCCAAACCCGGCGCCAATGACCGGATCTGGAACAGCCTCGAGAAACACTGCCTTACCGACCCCGAGAATTTCGCCCGCTATTACGGCGCGAGCGCGCTCGCCATGGCGGCGCTGGCATGGATCGGGCCCGATTACCAGATGACCGCGCAGGTCAACCGCGTCAATCCGGGCGGGGCGGCGCAGACGGCGCATCGCGATTACCATCTGGGTTTCATGACGCCCTCGCGCATGGAGGACTATCCCTCGCATATCCATCACGTCTCGCCGATGCTGACGCTGCAGGGGGCGCTGGCGCATTGCGATATGCCGCTCGAGACGGGGCCCACCCTGTTCCTGCCCTTCTCGCAGCTCTTCTTCGAGGGCTATCTGGCCTATACCGAGGCCCCCTATCAGGACTATTTCGCGCAGCATCACGTCCAGCTGCCCTTGAAGAAAGGCGATGCGGTCTTCTTCAATCCGGCTGTGATGCACGGGGCGGGCCGCAATGTGACCGAAGACAGGTTCCGGCTCGTGAACCTGTTCCAGATCTCCTCGGCCTTTGGTCGTGCGATGGAAAGCGTCAATCGCGACGCGATGGTGCGCGCGCTCTATCCCGCACTCTCGGGCATGGCCCCCGATATCCGCCGCAATGCGGTGGCTGCCGCGGCCGAGGGCTATGCCTTCCCCACCAATCTCGACAGAAATCCTCCGATTGGCGGGCTTGCGCCGAAATCACAGGCCGCGCTCATGCTGCATGCCCTGGAGGAGGATCTGGACACGGCGCGCTTTGCCGCGATGATGGACGATCTGGTATGGAAGAACAAAAGCTGAGCCATAACGGGCCATGTGAAGCGCATGGCCCGTTCCATGGGGGGGGGAAAAAACGATGAACAGAATTGACGGAGCGATCGCGCTGGTGACAGGCGGCACGCAGGGACTGGGCGCTGCGATCGCGCGCTGCTTTGCCCATGCAGGAGCATCAGGGATTGCCATTGTCGGGCGCGATCAGGCCAAGGGCGAGGCCGTGGCCGCTTGTATCACACAAGAGACCGGCATTCCGGTGCTGATGATCGCGGCGGACCTGTCGGACCCGCAAACGCCCGCGCGGATCGTCAAGGAAGCACGCGCGCGGTTCGGGCGTGTGGACATTTTGGTGAATGCCGCAGCCCTCACCGATCGCGGCACGATCCTGTCGACCGATGTCGCACTTTTCGATGCGATCTTTGCCACCAATGTGCGTGCGCCCTTCTTCCTGATGCAGGAGGTCGTGCGCCAGATGATCGATCAGGGGATCGAAGGCCGGATCGTGAATATCGGCTCCACCTCGGAACATGCGGGCCAGCCCAATCTGTCGGCCTACTCCACCTCGAAAGGTGCACTGGCCACGCTCACACGCAACACGGCCTTCGCGCTGATGCGCAACCGGATCCGCGTCAACCAGCTCGATATCGGCTGGATGGCCTCCGATCACGAGCGCGCGCTCCAGATCGCCGAAACAGGAGATCCCGACTGGGAAGTGAAAGCCCGTGCCAACCTGCCCTTCGGTCGACTGGTCGATCCCGAGGAGGTCGCGCGTGCCGCACTCTATCTGGCCTCCCCCGATAGCGGTCTCATGAGCGGGGCTGTGATCCATTTCGACCAGTCGGTCTGGGGTGGCTATGACGGGCAGGCACCAGTCCCCGCGCAGCCACTGCAATAAAAAGAGCGCGCGGGGTGACCCGCGCGCCAGTCAGGGGATGGCGGACTGTCAGAGCGTGAAGGCTGCGACAAAGGCGTCGACGGCCGCATCGCTCTCGCCCTTGGCCCAGGCCTCCATTGCGACAGGCCCGCGATACCCCATCGCCTGCAACCCTCTGGCCACGCCTGCATAATTGATCTCGCCGGTTCCCGGCTCGCAGCGGCCCGGATTATCGGCCACCTGCACCTCGCCGATCCATGGCAGGCATTTCTCGCACCAGCGGATCAGGTCGCCCTCGCCGATCTGGGTATGATAGAGATCGAGATTGATCTTCAGCTGCGGCCGGTTTACCGCAGAGACAAGCGCCAGAACATCCGCCGTCGATCCGAACGGACAGCCCGGATGGTCCATCGGATTGAGGTTCTCGAGCGTGAAGACGACACCCTCCTCCTCCGCCATATCGCAGATCCGCTCGAGCGTCTCACGCGCCTTCAGCCACATCGCGCCCGTGACGACCTCGTGCTTCCAGATCGGAATGCCGCCATCGCCCAGACCGGTGCCGTGCAGGTTGAGGCGGCTGACCCCCAGCCGCTTGCCGACCTGCACCGTCTCGCGCGCCGAGGCAAGCAGCCTGTCGGCCCCCTCGCCATCGGCCAGACGGCCCTCGATATAGCCATTCATGATGGTGTAATTGGCGCCGACCTTCTCGAGCTTGGCCAGATCATGTTCCGGCCAGTTCCAGAGCCCGACGCCCAATCCGCGCTCGGTCAGGCGCGCCGCCCGCCACTCGATGGGCTTGTCGAGCCAGAGCATCTCAGCGCAGGCTGCAAGTTGGAAATCCTGTGTCATTCTGTATCCTCCCTGAAGTCTTTGGCCCTCAGGCCTCGACCGGTTGTTTTTGAGTGTTTGTCAGGCCGACCTCGTTTGCGATGCGTTT
>NZ_JAYWLC010000019.1:0-71049 GCF_040297545.1 Thioclava kandeliae | reverse complement strand
AACCGCCCCGCAGCCTACCAACGCTACCTCGAAAATACCGCCAAACAACGGCTCGTGAACTAAGCGGATAAACTGAAGCGGTTCTCGAACTGGCCAGAAAAGTTGCAGGCGTCTCCTTTTGGGAGGCGCCTTTGCTATTGACGTGCCACTCTGGTGGAAATGGTGCCAAAACCTGCATGTTTTCGATGGGGCTGCAGCAGAATCTATCAACTGCCCGCGAGATACGGTATAAATCCCTCCGATATTTCTATTATATCTGATTACGGTCTAGTGATGGGAAAGGTGCATGAGCCGAAATATTGCGATTGGTCCGTGTTCCGATGCGATGCCTCAAGGTGCCCGTGCGCGCTATCTTGATTTCATGGCGCGTGCGCAGACGACCGATGAAAATTATATGCAGATCGACAGTTACAAAGCGCAGATTGTCGAGATCGCGCCCGAACATCTATTGGCGATGCACGAGCTGACGGTTTCGGTCTTCTGGCCGCATCGGGCGCGCGATCTCGAGGTCTTTCTGGCGCTGGGGCGCGGTTATCTGGCGATGGACGAGATCGGCCGTCCGCTGGGCTCGGCCATGTATTTTCCGGTTGGGGACGATTATGCCATGTTTGGCATGATGGTAACGACGCCGCGACTGCAGAGCTATGGCACCGGCGCGCGGCTGTTGCGGCGCATCATGCGTGATTGCGAGGGGCGCGATCTGCGGCTTTCGGCCACCCGCGCCGCCTATAGGCTCTATGAATATGCCGGTTTCGTGCCGGTCGGGACGATCTGGCAGCATCAGGGCGTCGCACGCCCGATCCGGCAGCCCTCGCCGGTTTCAGGGGTCGAGATCCGACCTTTGGCGCCGGGTGATCTCGGGGAGGTCCATGCGCTCGATGCGGTGGGGTATGGGGCGCCGCGCCGCGAGATGCTCGATCTTTTGCTGAACCTGTCACAGGGTGTGGTCGCGCTGCGCGACGGGAAGATCATCGGCTATGCGCTCAGCCGCGACTTCGGCAAAGGGAGTGTCATCGGGCCATTGGTGGCCGGGGACGAGCGGATTGCCATGCAGCTTGCCGCGCCACTTATCAAGGCCAATGAGGGTCGGTTCACACGGCTTGATACGCCTGTCGAGAACGAGCATTTCGCGGCCTTCCTCGCCTCGGCGGGAATGGGGGTCTATGATACGGTGACCGAGATGCGGAATGGCCGGATGCGGCGCCCGCAGGAGGGTATCCAAGTCTGGGGTCTGTCGGCGCATTCACTGGGCTGAAATACCCCGCACTACCGGAATGAAAAAGGGGGGCAATGCCCCCCTTTCTTACGAGATCTTGTCCTTGAGGCTGAAATACATCCCGACCAGTGGCAGGAACCACGGCTTGCCGCTATGCAGGGGGATGGTCGGCCAGTCGAGCCCGGCAAGCGGGTTCGTGTCCTTCACGCCCATTGCCATATCGGCCAGCGCCTGACCGATCAGCGTGGACATCTGCGCACCATGGCCCGAATAGCCCATGCCGTAGATCATGCCATCGGTTTCGCCTGCGCGGGGATAGCGGTCCTTGGTCATGCCCACGAGCCCGCCCCAGCAATAATCGATCTCGATATCGGCCAGATGCGGGAAGATCTTGGCCATCGAGGCGCGCAGGATCTCGCCCGATTTCGCATCCGATGCCTGATCGGAGGTCGCCGAGAACCGCGCACGGCCCCCGAAAATCAGCCGGTTATCGGGCGAGAGGCGGAAATAGTTGCCGATATTCATCGAGGTGACAAAGGTCCGGTTGCCAGGCACGGTGCGGGCCACTTCCGCGGGGGTCAGGGGACGGGTCGCGATGATGAAGGAGCCCACCGAGATGATCCGGCGGCGGAAGAAAGACAGCGGCGCTTCGGGCGCGGCCCCCGCATAGGCACCGGTCGCCACGATCATCCGGTTGGCCGAGAGCGTGCCGCGCGGCGTGGTAATCTCCCAGCCATTGGCGGTCTTGCGACGGGCGGTCATGGGCATGGCTTCCCAGATTTTCGCGCCATGCTTATGGGCAGCCTCGGCCAGCCCGTTCACATAGCGTCCCATATGCATCATGGCGGTCTTTTCGTAGACCATCCCGCCGTGGAATTGTTCAGAGCCAACCTCGTCTTTCAGACCTGCGCGGTCGATCCAGCGGGTCTCGGGGTCCACCTCGCGGTGGATCAGTTCGAAATTCGCCCGCAGTCCCGCCACATGGCTTTCTTTGGAGGCCAGTTTCAGCTTACCGCAGCGACGGAAGCTGCAATCGATGCCTTCCTCGGCCACCAGATCCTCGATCATATCGATCGAGCGGTCATAGGCTTTGTAAAGCCGATGGGCCTGATCCGCGCCCAGATGCGCTTTGGCATCCGCATAGCCATGGGCGATCCCGTTATTGAGATGTCCGCCATTGCGCCCCGAGCCGCCCGCGCCCACATGCGAGGCTTCCAGAAGCGCCACCGAGACGCCGGATTTCGCCAGTTTGCGCGCAGCGTTGAGCCCCGTGAAGCCACCACCGATGACGACCACATCGAACTGCCCCTCGGCAGGCCCCTGTTCGCCATGGGCGAAAGGGGTCGAGGTTTCGTGCCAATAGGATTTATATTCCATCTCTCTTCCCCTTCGCACCCTTTTACAGACCGACGACTTCGGCCAGACCGGAAATGTCTTTGACCTCGGTATAGCCGTAATACGGGTTGGCGGGTTCATGGGCGCGGTTGACCCAGACCTTATTTTTGATCCCCATGTCATGGGCAGTCATCAGGTCATAGCGGAAACTTGAGGACACATGCAGGATATCTTCCGGCCCGCAGCCCAGCTCGTCGAGCATATATTCGAAGGGCCGCATCTGCGGCTTGTAGGCGCCTGCGCTCTCGGCGGTAAACACATGCGCGATGGGCGCGCCGAGCTTGGCGATATTATGCGGGATCTGTTCGTTCATCGAGTTGGTCAGCGCCACCAGCGGGATATGCGGCGCGATACGGGCAAGCCCAGCGGGCACATCGGCATGCGGGCCCCAGGTCGGCACGCGCGCATAAATGTCTGCGGCCACCGCCGGATCGAAGGTGATCCCGTTGCGTTTGCAGGTGCGCTCGACCGCGTTATGGACGATCTCCGCATAGGGTTTCCATGCGCCCAGAACCTCGTCCAGACGATAGGCCGAGAAATCACGGATGAACTTTTCCATCGCCGGCTCGGAGAGCTGGGCACCGTAATGGTGGCGGGCCGCACCGGCCATGTCGAAGTGGATCATCGTGCCGTGGCAGTCGAAGGTGATGAATTTCGGGCGGAAGGTCATGTGTATCTCCGGGATCTCTCTTGTGGCCCCAGCCTGAACCTGTTGCGCGCACGGGTGCTGCCGCATCTGCGCGATCAGGCGCAGGAAATACCGTTTCGGGGCGCGAGTTCGGCAGGGCCTGCGGTGCCGGACACGCTTTTGACGGCACGTCCCGCACCGGCAGGGGCATAAAAGGGTCACTCTCACTTGCCTTGAAAGGGCCTTACATGTCGCTTCTTATCCCCGTCGAGACCTCCCCCCAGTTCAGCCCGCGCGAGGACGTGGCCGCCCCCGAGCGCCTGATCGAAGGTGCGCCCGCCTATAAGACATGGGAGTTGGACACCGCTATGGCGGAGGCGGCCAAATGGGGCAAGATCCGCACCGGCATCTGGGAAGCGACTCCCGGTAAAACGGTATCGATGAAGGGCGAGACATTTGAATTCTGCCATATCCTCGCGGGTCGCTGCATCATCTCCGAAGAGGGTGGCGCGGCGCATGAATTTGCCGCAGGTGATAGTTTCATCATGAAGCCGGGTTTTGTTGGAACATGGCATACCGTTGAAACCGTGAAGAAAATCTTCGTGATCGCCTCATGAGCCCCGAAGATCTCCTTGCTCGGCTCGTTGGGTTTCCGACCGTTGTCGGGACGCCTAATGGCGCGGTTCTCGAGGATATTGCCACCTATCTGCGCGGGTTTGGTGCGCAGGTCGATATCCTGACCGGTCCCGAAGGGGACCGGTCGAACCTTTTCGCCAGCTTCGGGCCGCGGGACGTGGCGGGGATCGTGCTTTCGGGCCATATCGACGTGGTGCCTGCGGGCGAGCCGGAATGGCAGGCTGATCCCTTCGTTCTGCGCCATGAAGGCCAGCGCCTGATCGGGCGCGGGGCCTGCGATATGAAGGGGTTCTTGGCGGCCGTGCTGGCAGCGGCTCCCGCCATGGGCGAGGCTGATCTGGCAAAGCCTATCCACATCGCGATCTCCTATGACGAGGAGGCGGGGTGCAAGGGGGTGCCGCATCTGCTGGCGGCGCTGCCGTCGCTTTGCGCGCTTCCCGAGGCCGCGATCATTGGCGAGCCGACGGGGCTGGTGCCGGTGCTGGCGCATAAGGGCAAGGCCGCGCTGCGCCTTGTGGCCAGGGGTGTGTCTGGCCATAGCTCGCGCCCTGATCTGGGCGTAAATGCTATCCAGACCCTTGTGCCGGTGCTGGCACGGATCTGCGAGACCGCCCATGACCTTACCACCGGCCCGCAGGATGCACGTTTTGCGCCGCCCTATAGCTCGGTGCAGATTGGCACGATCGCGGGCGGGCAGGCGGTCAATATCATCCCCGATCTGGCCGAGGCACAGATCGAGGCACGGGCGATTGCAGGCGTGTCGCCGCGCGCGATCCTCGAAGAGATCTGCGCGGATCTCCCCGAAGGCGTGTCTGCCGAATTCCTGGCGGATTATCCGGCTCTTGCGCTGGATGCGGGTGATCCGCTCGTGGCGCTGGCCGAGGAGATCTCGGGCCATCAGGCGCAAGGGGCGGTCAGCTTCGGCACCGAAGCCGGGCTGTTCCAGCAGGCGGGTATTCCCGCCATCGTCTGCGGGCCGGGCGATATTGCCCGCGCGCATAAGCCCGAGGAATATCTGACGCGCTCCGAGCTGGAGGCCGCCCATGCCATGGTTCTGGCGCTCGTCGTCAGGTGTTCAGCATAAAATGCTGTCATGCCGCAGGAATTCCTTTACTCCTGCGGCATGATTGCGTGAACAAAGTGAAACTGCCGCCTGCCAGGCATTAGCCTGAAGGTAACAAGACCGAAGAGGCCCCTATGACCGACGTTTCCAGCACCGAGACCGCGCAGATCGTCATCGCCCCGATGGAGCTTTCGCATATCCCGCAGGCGCATGGGATGTCGCAGGCAGTCTCGTGGCCGCACCGGCCCGAGGATTGGGCGTTGGTATTGGGTGTGTCCGAGGGCGTTGTGGCGCTGCAGGGCGAAAAAGTCGTGGGCACTGCGATCCTGTCATTGTTGGGCGATGTCGGCACACTCAACATGATCATTGTCGATGAAGCCATGCGCGGGCAGGGGCTCGGACGCAGGCTGATGCAGGCGCTGCTGGACCGTGCGGCCACGATGGAGCTGCGCCTTGTGGCCACCGCCGATGGTCTGCCGCTTTATCAGAAACTGGGCTTCAAGGCCCAAGGTGAGGTCATGCAGTATCAAGGCGTGGCCGTAGCGCAGACGCCCGAACAGCCGGTGCATGAGGCCAGCGCCGAAGAGCTCGCGCAATTGATTGCCGCAGATCGTGTCGCAACCGGCATGGATCGTGCCAAGCTCCTGACGGATATTGCCGCTCAGGGCGAGGTTCTTGTGACTGCGGGCGGCTTTGCCATGCTGCGCGCATTCGGGCGCGGATATGTGATCGGCCCGATCTTGGCGCAAAACGATAACGCGGCGCGCGCGCTTCTGTCCGAAGCCGCCTGCCGCACCCGAGGCCGGTTCCTGCGCGTCGATTTCGCGCCGGAGCGTGCCTTGCAAGACCATGCAGCAGCGCTGGGGCTTGCCCATGTGGGCGGCGGCGTTGCCATGCTGCGGGAAGGGGCGGTTGCCGCCCGTCCTGCGAACCCCGATTTGAAAACCTATGCCCTCGTGTCGCAGGCCCTGGGCTGATCTTAGGAGACTGTCAATGTTGACCAATTCCCTGATCGAGATGGATCGCCAGCACCTGATCCACCCCGTATCCTCGTTCAAAGGCCACGAAGCGCGTGGCGTGCGGGTGCTCGCATCGGCCAAAGGCGCGCGGGTGACGGATGCGGAAGGCCGCGAGCTGATCGACGGGTTTGCAGGCCTGTGGTGCGTGAATGCGGGCTATGGCCATGAAAGCATTGTGGAAGCTGCCGCCGAGCAGATGCGCAAACTGCCCTATGCCACCGGCTATTTCGACCTCGGGGCCGAAGCTCCGATCAAGCTTGCCGCCAAACTGGCCGAGCGCGCACCGGGCGATCTGAACCATATCTATTTCTCGCTCGGTGGCTCGGATGCGGTCGATAGCACGATCCGCTTCGTGCGGTATTACTGGCACTCGAAAGGCCAGCCGAACCGTGACCAGTTCATCTCGGTCGAACAGGGCTATCATGGCTCGACCACGATGGGCGCAGGCCTGACGGCACTTGGCGGCTTCCATGAGGGCTTCGGCGTGCCCTATAGCTGGCAGCACAAGATCTCGTCGCATTACACCTATCGTAATCCGCTCAAGACCGATGCAGAGATCATCGAAGCGTCGGTGAACGAGCTGAAAGCCAAGGTCGAGGCCATCGGGCCTGAGAAGGTCGCGGCCTTCTATCTCGAGCCGATCCAGGGCTCGGGCGGCGTGCTGGTCCCGCCGAAAGGCTGGGTCAAGGCGATGCGCGATGTGTGTAAGGAACTCGAAATCCTCTTCATTGCCGATGAGGTCATCACCGGCTTCGGCCGCACCGGCCCGCTTTTCGCCTGTGAAGACGAGGGCATCGTCCCCGATCTGATGACCACCGCCAAGGGCCTGACCTCGGGCTATGTACCGATGGGTGCGGTCTTCATGTCCGATCATGTCTACGAAACCATCGCCGAGGGCGCAGGTGCCAAGGCCGTGGGTCATGGCTTCACCTATTCGGCGCATCCCGTTTCGGCGGCGGTCGCTCTGGAAGTCCTGTCGCTCTACGAGGGTGGCCTGCTGGAGAATGGCCGCAAGGTTGGTGCGCGACTGATGGAAGGTCTCAAGGGCCTGTCCGACCATCCGCTGGTGGGCGATGTTCGCGGTCGCGGCATGCTCGCCGCCATCGAGCTGGTCGTCGATAAGGAGAACAAGACCCCGCTTCCGGCCTCGGTGCAACCGGCCACCCGCCTGTTTGACCGTGCGTGGGAGAAGGGTCTGATCGTGCGCTCCTTCGCGCAGGGCATCTTCGGCTATGCGCCGCCGCTGTGCTGCACCGAGGAAGAGATCGACATGATCGTTGCCCGCACCAAAGCCGTGCTCGACGAGACGCTCGAGGATGCGGATGTGCGCGCGGCACTGAAAGGATGAAGCTCCTTTATCTCTCCATCCCCGAGCGCGAGAAGGTCTGGAAAGAGATCCTCGCTCCGCATGGAATCGAGATGATCATGGGCGAGGCGGCGGTCACGGACCCCGCCTCGATTACCCATATCGCCTGTTGGGAGCCACCCGAGGATATTGCGCGCTATCCCAATCTCGAGGTGCTGATCTCGGTGGGGGCGGGTGTCGACCATATGCCACCGCTGCCCGAAGGGGTGGCGCTGTCGCGCACGCTGGCCGAGAGTATCGAGAAGATGGTGCGTGACTGGTGCGTGATGGGGGTTCTGGCCACCCATCGCGATTTGCCTGTCTATCTCGATCAGGCCACCCGTGGGGAATGGGTCCAGCATGCGCCCAACACAGCCAAGGGCGCGCGGGTCGGCATCATGGGTATGGGCCGCATCGGTCAACTGACGGCGCAGACCCTCAAGAGCCTCGATTTCGAGGTAGGCGGCTGGTCACGTTCGGGGCGGCCCGTGGAGGATTGTCCAGTCTATGATCAGGCAGGCCTCGACGCGTTCCTGGCGCGCACGGATATTCTGGTGTGCCTGCTGCCGCTGACGGACGAGACGCGCGGACTGATGGATGCGGCATTCTTTGCGAAGCTGCCCAGAGGCGCGCGGATCGTGCAGGCGGGGCGCGGGGCACAGCTCGATCTGGCGGCGCTGCGTGTCGCACTCGATGCGGGCCAGATCACATCGGCCATGCTGGATGTGACCGACCCCGAACCCCTCCCGGCAGATCACTGGGCATGGTCCGACAGCCGTCTGATCATCACGCCCCATATCGCGGCCCGCACCGGCTATGAGGAGGGCGCGCGCCATGTTCTGGCGGTGATGCAAGCCTCGGCTGCAGGAAATCCGATCCCAGGACAGGTGGATCAGAAGAAAGGCTACTGAGCCTTCAGGAACCGGCCTTAGGGCCGGTTTTTTTACAGCATTAAATTCTGTCTCTGGCCGGTGGGATACAGAACATTATGCCGCAAAGCTTCGATATTCGGTGCCTCAGGGCTGTTTTTTAGCGGCACACTGATCCTACGAAGACAGAAATTGTCGCAGCAAAAGCCCAAGAGACACACGCATTTCGGGGCATAGATGCCTCGATACCGGTGCTTGCCCGCAGAATGTTTCGCCGGACCTCTCCCTCCGGCATATCCGCAGAAAGGACTGCCAAAGATGGCAACCACAACCGCCACCAAACCGCTGACCGCTTTTAGCTATGTCACTTTCGACGTTGTCGGCACCTTGATCGATTTCGAGGGCGCGATCAAAGACGGCCTCAACGCGATCGCGGCCAAAGAAGGCGTGACGATCGACGGCGAAGCTGCCCTCTCGGTCTATCGCGACGCGCGCTACGAGCCGGGCGCGCTGCGCTTCCCCGATGATCTGGGGCGCTGCTATTCGCGTATTGCGGCCGCATTTGATCTGCCCGATACCGAGGAATATCGCCAGCTGATGATCGACACTGTGGGCGAGGCCAAGCCGTTCCCCGATAGCGTGAAGGCCATGGCGACGCTGAAGAAGCATTACAAGCTGGTGGCGATGACCAATGCCCGCCGCTGGGCCTTCGAGAAATATGCCGAGAAACTGGGTCAGCCCTTCTGGGCCGGTTTCACCACCGATGATACCGGCTGCGAGAAGCCGAACCCCGATTACTTCCATCAGGTTTTCGCCTATGTGGAAAAAGACGGCGGCTCCAAGGACGACATCCTGCATACCGCGCAGAGCCAATACCACGATATCGGCATCTCGCGCGAGTTGGGTATGACCAATGCCTGGATCCAGCGCCGGCACGCGCAGAACGGCTATGGCGGGACCATCGAGCCCAAGGAATTCACCGAGCCCGACTACCACTTCCACGCGCTGATCGAGCTGGCGGAAGCCGCCGAGAAAGCCTTTGACGCATAACGTCTGCTGAAGTGTTTGCAAGCCATGTGCGGGCACGTTGAACCCGGCTCAGGGCGGCCATAAGACCGCCCGAGCCAAATTGGCACCTAAAAGGCCATCGTTAACCAAAGCCTTCGGGCACAACAGACAGGGATGACCAGATTATGACTTTCAAGCCGACCAACTGGACCGGTCGCGATGACGCGATGGTCGAGAACATGATCCGTCGCGGAGCCTCGCGGCGTGACCTTCTCAAGATGCTGATGGCCTCAGGTGTAGGCATGGCGGCCGGTGGCTCGCTCTTGCTCGGCGCCAACAAGGCCGTAGCCGCGACCCCCGTCTCGGGCGGTGTGCTGAAAGCCGCGGGCTGGTCGTCCTCGACCGCTGATACGCTCGATCCGGCAAAAGCGTCGCTCTCGACCGATTATGTGAACTGCTGTGCCTTCTATAACCGTCTGACCTTCCTCGACGAACAGGGTCAGGTGCAGATGGAGCTGGCCGATACGATCAATACGGACGATGCGAAGACATGGGAAATCAAGCTGAAATCCGGCGTGACCTTCCATGATGGCAAGGCGCTTGTGGCCGAAGACGTGGTCTATTCGCTCAAGCGTCACCTCGATCCGGCCGTGGGCTCCAAGGCAGCTGCAATGGCAGGCCAGATGTCCGAGATCTCCAAAATCGATGATCTGACCGTGAAAGTCGTGCTGTCGGGCGCCAATGCCGACCTGCCGACCATTTTCGCGATGCATCACTTCATGATCATCGCCGATGGCACCACCGATTTCACCAAAGCCAACGGCACCGGTGCGTTCATCTGTGAGGCCTTCGAGCCCGGCGTGCATTCGATCGGCAAGAAAAACCCGAACTACTTCAAATCCGAAGGCCCCTATCTCGACGGGTTCGAGTTCTTCGCGATTGCCGATACCAATGCCCGTGTGAACGCGCTTCTGTCGGGCGATATCCATGTGGGTGCCTCGCTCAACCCGCGCTCTGTCCGTCTGATGGACGGCAAACCGGGTGTGACCACCTCGATCACCACCTCGGGCAGCTATACCGACCTCAATATCCGTCTGGATATGGAGCCGGGCTCGAAGGCCGATTTCGTCGAGGGCATGAAATATCTGGTCAACCGCGAAGCGATCCAGAAATCGATCCTGCGTGGCATGGCAGAGATCGGCAATGACCAGCCGATTTCCAGCGCGAACCGCTACCATAACCCCAACCTCAAGCCCCGCGCTTATGACCCCGACAAGGCAAAACACCATTTCGAGAAATCCGGCCTTCTGGGCACCGAGATCCCGATGGTGGCCTCCTCGGCGGCCAACTCCTCGGTCGATATGGCCACGATCATCCAGCAGATGGGCCAGCAGATCGGCATGAAGCTGAAGGTCGATCAGGTTCCGCCCGATGGCTACTGGTCGAATTACTGGCTCAAATCGGCCGTGCATTTCGGCAATATCAACCCGCGGCCCACGCCCGATATCCTCTTCTCGCTGCTGTATGCATCGGATGCACCGTGGAACGAGAGCCATTACAAGTCGGAGAAATTCGACAAGATGATGCTCGAGGCGCGCGGCTCGCTCGATGAGGACAAGCGGACCTCGATCTATTGGGACATGCAGGAAATGGTTGCCAACGAGGCAGGCACCATCATTCCGGCCTTTATTTCCAACGTGGATGGTCTGTCCGACAAGGTCGGTGGCATGCGTGCCAACCCGCTGGGCGCGCTGATGGGCTTCTCCTTCCTCGAATATGTCTGGCTGAACGCCTAAAGAATATCCCCCGACTGGGGCTGCGCCGTGCAGGCGCAGCCCGCTTTTTTAAGATTTCTCCGACGGGAGGTGCTCCTTGCCCCAATCGCTCATGCCATGGTTCCTTGTCTTACAAAGGCTCGGTATCGCGATACTGACGCTGATCATCGTATCCTTTGCCGTATTCTTCGCCACCGAACTGCTCCCCGGCGATGTGGCGCAGATCCTGCTGGGGCAGGCGGCCACACCCGAAGCTGTTGCGGGCCTGCGCAAGGCGATGGGGCTCGACGAGCCCGCGATCCTGCGTTTTCTGAGCTGGCTTTTCGGGTTCCTGCGTGGTGATCTGGGCACATCCTATGTGAACCATATGGCGGTGGCCGATCTGGTCAGTGGCCGTCTGGTCAATTCGCTGAAACTGGCGGGGATCACGACGCTGATCTCGGTGCCCGTCGCGCTGTCGTTGGGGATCGGGGCGGCCATGTGGCGCGGCTCGTGGTTCGACCGCATCGTGTCGATCCTGACGATCTCGGTCATCTCGGTGCCCGAATTCATGGTGGCGACGCTCTCGGTGCTGATCTTCGCGGTCTGGCTGGGCTGGCTGCCGGCGCTGAGTTATGGGGCTGCCGATGCCACCACCTTCGGCGCGATGCTCAAGGCCTATGCGATGCCGGTGATCACGCTAACCTTCGTGGTCTCGGCGCAGATGATCCGCATGACGCGGGCCGCCGTGATCGAGACGATCAATACCCCCTATGTCGAGATGGCGCTCCTCAAGGGGGCCTCGCGCAAGCGGATGGTGCTCAAACACGCGCTGCCCAATGCGCTCGGTCCCATCGCCAATGCCATCGCGCTCTCGCTCAGCTATCTGGTTGGCGGCGTGATCATCGTCGAGACCATTTTCAACTATCCGGGCGTGGCCAAGCTGATGGTCGATGCCGTCTCCACCCGCGATCTGCCGCTGATCCAGTCCTGCGCGATGATCTTCTGCATCAGCTATCTGCTGTTGATCACGCTGGCCGATCTGACCGCAATCCTGTCCAATCCGAGGCTGCGCCGTTGATGAATATTTCGAGTTTCCGCCTTCCGACGCCGAAAAACCTTGGCTATTCCTTCAACTGGGTGGGCCGGATCGGCCTTGCCATCATCCTCTTCTGGGCCGTGGTTGCCATCTTCGGCGGGTTGATCGCGCCGCACCCGCCGGGTGAAATCGTCGATTGGGACTATTTCGGCGCGGTCACGAACAAGTTCTGGATGGGCACCGATTATCTGGGCCGCGATGTGTTCTCGCGTGTGCTGATCGGGGCGCGCTACACGGTGGGCATCTCGCTGGCGGCGGTATTCTTTGCCTGCACCGGCGGGGTGATCCTCGGCATGGTCGCTGCCGTGGCGGGCGGCTGGTTCGATATGTGCCTCTCGCGCTTCCTTGATGCGCTCAACGGCATTCCCTCGCTCCTGTTCGGGCTGGTGACGGTCGCCGCTATCGGCTCCTCGATCCCCGTTCTGGTGGGCACGCTTGCAGTGATCTACCTTCCCGGCGCCTACCGCTTTGCCCGTGCGCTGGCGGTCAATGTGAACACGATGGATTTCGTGACCGTGGCCCGCGCCCGTGGCGAGCGCACCCCTTATCTGATCGCCCGCGAGATCTTTCCCAATATCCTCGGTCCCGTGCTGGCCGATCTGGGTCTGCGCTTTGTGTTCATCGTGTTGGTGCTCTCGGGGCTGTCGTTCCTCGGGCTTGGTGTGCAGCCGCCCAATGCCGATTGGGGTGGCCTTGTGCGCGAGAATATCGAAGGTCTGTCGCTGGGCGCGCCCGCGGTGGTCTTCCCCTGCCTCGCCATCGCCTCGCTGACCATTTCGGTGAATCTCTTCATCGATAACCTGCCCACTAAAATCCGCGACAGGAGCTGAGCCATGAAGGATTTCGCACAAGACACTAAGGCGCTTGTATCGGTGCGTGATCTGCGGATCGGCGCCACCACGGATGCGGGCCGCAAGATCGAGATCATCAAGGGCGTGAGTTTCGATATCGCGCCGGGTGAGATGGTCTCGTTGATCGGCGAGTCGGGCTCGGGCAAGACCACCATCGCGCTGTCGCTGATGGGCCATACCCGCACCGGCTGCAAGATCACCGGCGGCGATATCCGGCTCGACCGGCATATGGTTACCGCCCTGTCGGAGAAACAACGCGCCACGATCCGCGGCACCGAAGTTTCCTATGTGCCGCAATCGGCGGCGGCGGCCTTCAACCCCAGCCAACGGATCATGGATCAGGTTGTCGAGATTTCGACCATCCATGGCCTCATGTCGCGCGAGGAGGCTGAGAAGAAGGCCGTGAGCCTCTTCCACGCGCTGGCGCTGCCCAATGCCGATACGATCGGTCAGCGCTATCCCCATCAGGTCTCCGGTGGACAGTTGCAACGCCTCGCAGCGGCAATGGCCCTGATCGGAAGCCCCAAGCTGGTGATCTTCGACGAGCCCACCACCGCTCTTGATGTGACCACCCAGATCGAGGTTCTGCGCGCGTTCAAGCGCGCCATGGCCGAGGTGGGTGCGGCGGGCGTCTATGTCAGCCATGATCTGGCCGTCGTGGCCCAGATCGCGGACCGGATCATCGTGCTCAAGGGCGGCGAGATTCAGGAAGAGGGCACCTGCGAGCAGATCCTGCATCAGCCCGCCCATCCCTATACCAGGGAACTTCTCTCGGCGTTCGAGCCGGTGGTTCATGAGCCTTCGGGTGTGCCGGATCGTGCCAAACATACGCCGATCCTTGAAGTGCGCGATCTCTGTGCAGGCTATGGCACGCTGCGCGACGGGGTTCCTGCGGCCAAGATCCTGAAAAACGTGAATTTCACGCTGGATCGCGGGCGCAATCTGGGGGTGATCGGGGAATCCGGCTCGGGCAAATCGACGCTCGCGCGCGCTGTGGCAGGGATCCTGCCGCCCTATCGCGGCTACACTCTGGTGGACGGGCAGGAAATGCCGGGGGATCTGTCCAAACGCTCGAAGGAGCAGCTGCGCCGCGCTCAGATCGTATTCCAGCTGGCCGATACCGCACTCAACCCGGCGCAATCGATCGGCAATATCCTTGGCCGTCCGCTGACCTTCTATCACGGCATGCGCGGAGCGGCGCGCGAGAAGCGGGTGATCGAGCTTCTGGATATGGTGCGGCTGCCTGCGGCGCTGCGTCACCGTCTTCCGGGCGAGCTGTCGGGCGGGCAGAAACAGCGGATCAATCTGGCGCGTGCACTGGCCGCCGAGCCCGAGCTGATCCTGTGCGACGAGATCACCTCGGCGCTCGATACGGTGGTGGCTGCGGCGATCATCGAACTCCTCAAGGAGCTGCAGCGCGAGCTGGAGCTGAGCTATATGTTCATCAGCCATGACCTCTCGACGGTGGAGGCCATCTGCGACGAGGTTCTGGTGATGTATAAGGGCGAGGTGGTCGAGGCGCTGCCTGCCGCCAAGATGAGCGCGGAGGCGACGCATCCCTATTCGCGGCTCCTGATCTCCTCGGTGCCGCAGCTCGATACCAACTGGCTCAATTCGCTGGAACAGGATCCCGAGCTCATCGCCAAATTCGCCAATCGTTGAACAAAAAGCCCCGCTCTTGGCGGGGCTTTTTCATAGCCTGTCAGCGAAGATCCGCGTCAGCGGGATCTGGGTTTTGACGAAGGGCGTCTTCATCACCACGAAACTGAAATATTTGTCGATCCCGATATCGCGGTCCACCAACCCCTCAAGGATGGTCTGGTAATCGCCGATCGAGGCGGTGACGAATTTCGCCAGATAATCGTATCCGCCCGAGACCAGATGGCATTCGACACAGCTATCGACCTTCTCGAGCGCCTCCTGAAATCGGGCGAAATCGATCTGGCGGTGGTTTTTCAGGGTGAATTCCGTAAAGACGGTGAGCGTCTCACCGAGCTTTGTCATATCGATCTGGGCGGCATATCCGCTGATATAGCCCGCTTGCTGGAGCTTTTTCACCCGCATCAGGCATGGCGAGGGCGAAAGTGCCACGAGATCTGCCAGTTCCACATTGGTGATCCGGCCATTGCGCTGCAGCTCCGCCAGAATCTTCAGATCGATCCTGTCCAGTTTATAAGCCGTGCTCATATTCGTTCCTGCGCCTTTACCTGCCCTAGTCATAGCGGATTTTTCCGCGCAAGGAAGGGCATGCGGCATCCGGTATACAACATGATATGCCACAAATGGTTGAGATTTGGCAGATGTGGCTGCGGGGTGACGTGTAGCGTGGGGCCAACGATCGAGGAGACCCCCATGCCCGCACCGCTTTTCACATTCGATACCCCCGCCGATCTGCCGACCGATGCCGATTGCGTGGTGATCGGGGCAGGGATCGCGGGGGTGAGTGCGGCCTATTGGCTGGCGCGCGCGGGCCAGAAAGTCGTGCTGTTGGAGAAGGGCCGGATCGGGGCCGAGCAATCGAGCCGCAACTGGGGCTGGTGTCGCCAGCAAAACCGTGATGCGCGCGAGTTGCCGCTTTCGACGAAGTCTCTGGAACTATGGGAGGAGATGACTGCCGACATTGGCGAGGATATGGGGTTCCGGCGCTGCGGGCTTCTGTATCTCTCCAAAGATCAGGCCGAGATCGAGGGCTGGGCCAAGTGGGGCCGTTTCGCTCGTGGCGAAGGGGTCGATACACGGATGCTGACGGCGGAGGAAGCGGCCGAACGGGGCGCTGCAACCGGCCAGACTTGGGCAGGCGGGGTCTGGTCACCCAGTGACGGGACGGCCGATCCCTCGCGCGCGGCGCCGATGATTGCCAAGGGCGTGATCAAACATGGCGGGGTCGTCTTGCAGAACTGCGCCGCGCGAGGGCTGGAAACCAGTGCCGGCCGGGTCAGCGGCGTCGTGACCGAACGTGGTACCATACGGACCGCGCAGGTGGTGATGGCGGGCGGCGCTTGGGCGTCGAGCTTCCTGCATCAATACGGGCTGGCCTTCCCGCAGGCCTCGGTGCGCAGTTCAATCCTTTCCGTTGCGCCGGGGGCCGAGGGGCTGCCCGATGCGCTCCATACCGCCGCCGTATCGGTGACGCGGCGCGGCGACGGCGCCTATACGCTTGCCATCTCGGGCAAGGCCGCCGTGGACCCCACGCCCGGAATGATCGTTCAAGCGAAACATTTCCTGCCGATGTTCACCAAGCGCTGGAAAAGCCTCGGCCCGGGCGGGTTGCAGGCATGGAAGGCAGGGTTCGAGACCCGCAAGATCTGGGCGCTCGACCGGATCACGCCGATGGAGCGGATGCGGGTTCTGGATCCGACGCCCGCAAAGGGACTGATCGATATGACGCTGAGCCGCGCCCGTGCGCTGCTACCCGCGCTGAAAGCGCTGCCGGTTCAGGCAACATGGGCGGGTTTCATCGATTCTACCCCCGATGGTGTGCCCGTCATCGACACCGAGACCGGCCTGCCCGGTCTGACGCTGGCCGCAGGGCTGTCGGGCCACGGGTTCGGTATCGGGCCGGGGGTCGGGCATCTGGTGGCCGACATGCTTCTGGGACGGACGCCGATCACCGAGATCGCACAATACAGGCTCTCCCGCTTTAACGAGAGCCAATGGGGCAAGGTTTCAAAATTCTGACGCGGCATAATCTGCCGCAAAGCGGCCCGCGCAGTGGAAAATGCTGCGAAGAGGGCCGTTTTAATCAGAATTGATGCGCCAGTCCCGCTTAGGCTGGGGCGAAGAAAGACGAGGATAGTATGAGTTTCGCATTCGACCCTTCCACCGTTGCCCTTCCTTCGGGCCATTTCATCGGCGGGCAATATGTTGCGGCCCCCGAGGCGATCGAGGTCATCTCTCCCTCGACCGGCCAACGTATCGGTGCGATTGCCTGTGCGGATGCGCAGATGGTGGATCGTGCTGTCAGGGCGGCGCGTCAGGCGCTGAAACTGTCGAACTGGGGCGGGATTGCGCCCCGCGACCGTGCCAAGGCGTTGCATAAATGGGCGGATCTCATTGAGGCCGAGGCACCCTATCTGGCACAGCTTGAAGCGATCTGTTCCTCGCGCCCTTATGCGCAGGCGCTCGCGGGCGATGTGATGGTGACCGCCGAGCAGATCCGCTTTTTTGCCGAATTTGCCGATAAGGAATGCGGCGATCTGGTGCCGACGTCTGACAGCCAGTTCGGCTATATCTCGGATCATCCCTATGGGGTAATCGGGGCCGTGACGCCCTGGAACTTCCCGATTTCCATGGCGGGCTGGAAGCTTGGCCCCGCGCTTGCGGCGGGGAATGCCGTAGTGATCAAACCCTCCGAAATGACGCCCTATACCACGCTTTATATGGCGGAACTCTCGGTGCGTGCGGGCATTCCTGCGGGGCTCATCAATGTGGTGCTGGGCGATGGTCCGACTACCGGCAATGCGATTACCGGCCATCCGGGCATCGACAAGGTGTCTTTCACCGGCTCGACCCGCGCAGGCGCCGCGATCATGGAAAATATCGCGCGCCATGGCGTCAAGCCGATGACGCTGGAGCTGGGCGGCAAAAGCCCGATGCTGGTCTTTGCCGATGCCGATCTGGATAAGGCCGCCGCATGTCTGGCGCGGGGTATTCTGCCCAATGCGGGGCAATTCTGTGTGGCGGGCTCGCGCATCCTTGTGGCGGCATCGGTGGCTGATGAGCTGGCCGCCAAGCTGATGGTGGAGTTCGCCAAGCAGGTGCCCGACGTGACCCATGCGGGCAGTGCGGGCTTCTCGCCTATCATCTCGGCCCGTCAGATGGGGCGGATCGATTCCATCGTGCAGGCGGCTCGCGCACAGGGCGGCGAGATCCTCTGTGGCGGCGCGGCGTTTGACCGCGAGGGCAGCTTCTATCAGCCAACCCTCATTGGGGGCGTGGACGAGACCAACCCCGCCGTGACCGAGGAAATCTTCGGCCCCGTGGCGACCTTCCAGACGTTTGAGAGCGAGGAAGACGCCATGGCGCAGGCCGCCCATGACACCTATGGTCTTTGCGCGGGGCTGTTTACGCGCGACCTCAGCCGCGCGCTGCGTCTGGGCGGGCGGCTCGAGGCGGGGACCGTCTGGATCAACCGCTATGGCCGCTCGCGCGATCACATTCTGCCGACGGGGGGCTGGAAAGCCTCGGGGCTCGGCAAGGACTTGGGCCGCGAGGCCTACCGCGCCAACCGGCGCACGAAATCTGTGCTGATCGATCTGTGATCGACCAAAGGAGTGACGATGAAGACCTATACGCTTGCCCTCATCCCCGGTGACGGGATCGGTGTCGATGTAACGGATGCCACGATGGAGGTGCTGGATGTGGCGGCGGCCAAATTCGGCTTCGCTCTCGCGCCCACCACCTTCCCGTGGTCCTGCGAGTATTATGTGGAAACCGGCAAAATGATGCCCGAGGACGGGATCGAGCAGCTGCGCCCCTTCGATGCGATCTATCTGGGTGCCGTGGGCTGGCCGAAAACGGTGCCGGATTCGGTGTCGCTGCACGGGCTTCTGCTGCCGATCCGCAAGGCCTTCACCCAATATGCCAATATCCGCCCGCACCGTCTGTTGCCGGGCGTCGAGGGCCCGCTGAAGGCCGAAGGCTTCGATATTCTGTGCATCCGCGAGAATACCGAAGGGGAATATTCTGGTGCCGGTGGCCGCGTGCATCAGGGACAGGACAATGAGGTGGCGACCGAGGTTGCGATCTTCACCCGCAAGGGCGTCGAACGTATCCTTCGTTTCGGTTTCGAGCAGGCGCGGGCCCGGCGCAAGCATCTGACCTCTGTCACCAAATCCAATGCCCAGAAATACTCGATGGTGTTCTGGGACGAGATGACCGACAAGATCGCCGCTGAATATCCCGATGTGACCGTCAGCCATATGCATATCGATGCGATGGCCGCCAAGATGGTGATGGCGCCGCAGGATCTGGATGTGATCGTGGCCTCGAACCTCTTTGGCGATATCCTCACCGATCTGGGTGCGGCCATTCAGGGCGGGCTTGGCTTTGCGGCCTCGGCCAATATCTGCCCCGATCCGTCGGTGCCCTCGATGTTCGAGCCGGTGCATGGCTCGGCCCCCGATATTGCCGGTAAAAACATCGCCAATCCGATTGCCGCGATCTGGTCGGGCGCTATGATGCTTGACCATCTGGGCGAGAAAACCGCCGCAACCGCAATTCTGTCGGCCATCGAGGCCGCCACTGCCAAGGGCATCGGCACCCGTCCGGGCGCCAGCTCGACCGATGAAATCACCGCGGCCGTGAAAGCCGCATTGGAGGCCTGATATGACCGTGCATGAAACCTTCGACCTGCGCGCCCAGCTGCGCGACCCCGCCCTCTTCATCGAGGCGGCGCTGATCAATGGCGAGTGGCGCGCGCAGGCCGATATGCCCGTGATGAACCCCGCGACCGGCGACGTTCTAGGCCATATGCCCGACAATACCGCCGCCGAGACCGAGGAGGCGATTGCCGCCGCAGCCGAGGCGATGAAGTCGTGGAAGGCCAAGACCCATGCCGAGCGCGCCGATATCCTGATGGCGTGGTATGATCTGATGCTGGAGAATGCCGATGATCTGGCGCTGATCCTGACCGCCGAACAGGGCAAGCCGCTGGCCGAGGCCAAGGGCGAGATCGTCTATGGGGCCTCCTTTATCCGCTGGTTTGCCGAAGAGGCCCGCCGCATCAACGGTTCGATCATCCCGAGCCCCGTGAAGGGTAAGAAGATCTTCGCGATGAAAGAGCCGGTGGGTGTCTGTGCGATCATCACGCCGTGGAACTTCCCGACCGCGATGATTACCCGCAAGGTGGCACCGGGTCTGGCGGCAGGCTGCACGATGGTCATCAAACCTTCCGATTTCACACCCTATTCGGCGCTGGCGCTGTGCCTGCTGGGCGAGCGTGCGGGCATCCCCAAAGGTGTACTCAACTGCCTGACCGGTCGACCCGAGGCTATTGGCGGCGCGCTGACCGCAAGCCCTGTTGTGCGTAAGCTGTCCTTCACCGGCTCGACCCGTGTGGGCGCACTTCTGGCCGAACAATGCGCCCCGACGCTGAAGAAGATGTCGCTGGAACTGGGCGGTAACGCGCCCTTCATCGTGTTCGATGATGCCGATCTGGATGCGGCTGTGGAAGGCGCGATGGCGTCGAAATTCCGCAATGGTGGCCAGACCTGCGTCTGTGCCAACCGTCTGCTGGTGCAATCGGGGATCCATGACGCCTTTGTTGCCAAGCTCGCGGAGAAGGTCGATGCGCTGAAGGTCGGCCCCGGCACTGCCGAGGATACGACCATCGGTCCGATGATCAATGCGGCCGCGATCGACAAGATCAACCGCCATGTCGAGGATGCGCTGTCCAAGGGCGCAACCCGCGCGACCAAGAAACGCGATCTGACGGCGCAATATGCCGATCCGACCGTGCTGGTGGGGGCGACGCTGGATATGCAATGTGCGGGTGAAGAGACCTTTGGTCCTGTTGCTCCGGTCTTCAAATTCGAGACCGAGGAAGAGGCGCTGGCAATCGCCAATGGCACGCCCTTCGGTCTGGCGGCCTATTTCTACACCACCGATATGGCCCGTGCCTTCCGCTTCGGCGAGGCGCTGGAAACCGGTTTGGTGGGGCTCAATACCGGCGCGGTCAGCCATGCCGAAGCACCCTTCGGCGGTGTGAAAGCGTCGGGTCTGGGCCGTGAAGGCGCGCAGGAAGGGATCGAGGAATATCTCGAGACCAAAGCCTTCCATTTCGGCGGTCTCTGATCCACACGATCAAAAACACCGGCACCTCGAGGGGTGCCGGTGTTTTTTTATGGCGACGGCCAAGAGAGCCTTGTCACGGCCTTGATCCGCAGGGGCTGCCTTGTCAGAAGGCACTCCCCGGGCGGAATTGCACCCTTGATCCGCGGATATTCACAGGACGAGATCATCCACGAAGGAGGTCATGTCCGAACCGGCAGCAGCCAATACGGGCTCGTCGGCAGCCGCATCGTCAAGATCGATCAACTCATAGCGGCCTTCGCCAATCGTGATCCAGGAGACCGTTTCATAGACATGCCCTGTCTCGCTATCCTTGGATTGTTCTTCCTGCAAATAGAGCTTGGTGCCATCATTGGTCTCTTTGCTGCGCAAGACGATCGTATCCGCTCCCCGATAGGACTGTGTATCCGCAAAGAGCGCCAAAGTGCTGTCGACGGAAATCTTGGCGGCGGCGCTGCTGATCAGGGCCGAACCCTCGGAGACCGATGATCCGGGTGCCTCCTCGATGGCGGCCCATTGCACAACGCGACTGGTTGCGCTGGAGACCCCGCCATCGGCTTCCTCTGCCGCGAGTCTCAGCTTGGGGCTCTCGGTGCCGACCGAAACGATACGTTCCGTCACGATCTGACTGCCCTCGCCCGACACCGATGCGATGAGGGTCGGCGTGCCATCGAAGCCGTCATAGGAAATCGCGGCGGTCTGGTTGCCTGTGACCTGCTGTGTGCCGAGCGTGATCTTGGTGCCATCAGACAGCATGTGCTGGCCCTCGGTGCCTGCCATCCAGGAGAGGCTTTCCACTATATGGGCTCCATCCAGATAATCCCATTCGGAAAGGCGCACATCGAAGCCTTCATCCGTGATATTTCGCAATTCTGTTGTGACGGCTTGGCCGCCATTTGTTGTCACCGGTCCGAGCACGACGACGGCATCTGCGATCGTCTCGCCAAAACTGACATGGATCCAGCCATCGTCCGATTTGCTGCGGCTCAGGGATAGCGTTCCGACCTCGAGGGCACTTTCAACGGTGTTGTATTCCTGAGGGTCGGATGTCAGGAGACTATAGCTTCCGGTCTCGAGGCTGGTATAGGCGACGCTTTCGTTCATATGACTGGTTTCTGCGTCGTAGGACTGTTCTTCGACAAGTTTCAAGTAGGTTGTGTCTTTGACTGTTGTCTGTCTCAGGCTCGTCGTATCGCCGCCCCGATAGGTCTGCATGTCCGCGAAGACCGCGTTACTGTCCGTATCTCCGATTGCTCCCCAGTTCGACGCAAGGTTGAGGGCACTATTGTCGACCAGGGTGCCACCGTTCTCGATCACCACATAGTCAAAAGTCCGGATCTCGGTGGAAACCGTGCCTTTTTCTGCTTCTTCTGCCTGCATCCTGACTTGCAGACCATCGGACGATATATTTGCCATACGATGGGTCAGAACCTGATCGCCCGTCCCCACGAGGCTGCCATAGGCCGTCACCGTGGCGGAACTATCGAAACCGTCAAGCGTGATGGTCGTGTTTCTTGCGCCGTTGATCTCGGCCGATCCGAAGGTGATCTGGGTGCCGTCGGCCAGATAGTAGCTACCCGCGCTCCCTGCCATCCAGGAGATCTGTTCCTGCACATGCGGTCCGTCGAGATAGTCCCATTCCGCCAGCCGGATCTCGAAGCCCGAACTTGTGATGTTGCGGATCTCGGGCACAACCTGCTGGCCACCATTACTCGTGATCGGGCCGACGACGACAATCGCGTCCTCGATTGCTGAGGCGAAGCTGACCGTGATCCAGCCCTCATTCTTGGTCGATCGCGCAAGGCTAGTGGTTCCAACCTCCATATGCGAGGCGACCGAGGTCGTGGCTGCGACCGTGCTCGTGGTGGTGGCAGGATCTGTCACGCTGGTTTGCGTTTTCGCGGCCGTCTGCAGCGCCGTTCCGTCCAGGATGCTCGAGGCATCGATCCAGCCTTTATTGGCCAGCGTTGCCAGATCCGACACGGCGCAGCTTCCGTCATTGAAGGCAACGGTTTCGATTCCGTTGAGATAATCGATGTCGCTGCCATGTTTGATCTGAAGCTGCGAACCGGAATAGTAGATGAAAACATCTTCCGACTGCAGGTCGTAGACGACCGTATCGTCTCCTTCGGCACCGTTCAGGGTGTCGCTGCCGGAGCCTGCGATCAACGTGTCATTCCCCGATTGCCCGTTGAGGAAGTCATCGCCATCCCCTCCGATCAGCACGTCGTTATTATTGCCGCCCCAGAGGCTGTCATTTCCATTGCCGCCCCATAGCGCATCATTGCCGTCCTGACCGGCAAGATAATCCGCCCCCGCACCGCCGGAGATTTCGTCATTGCCCGCACCGCCATACAGGATATTCCTAGCCGCATTCCCGATGATGGTATCATCGCCACTGCCGAGATAGGCATTCTCGATGGTCGTGTTGAGCGCGATCGCGAGGTTTTTCTCGCGCCCGCCAAGATCCGAGAAGCTACCCGGGGTCAGGTCGATCTTCTGGTCCGCGCTGCGCGAGCGTAGATCGATGGTATCGGTGCCGCCGGCATCGACGATGGTCTGGGCGCGCGCATCCAGAAGTTCGACCCCGCTATCCCCATAGGTCGTACTGCCGCTATGGACAGAAGAGGACGTGCCATACATCTGCTGGATCGCGAGAATATCGGCGATCTGTGGCGTGACGACATAGGCAAAACTGGCATCGGTATCGCTGCTGAGGGTCTGGTAGAAATAGGACATGATCGAATATTGCCAGGTATCATTGGCATAGGCGGCATCGGTCGCAAAACTTGCGGAGCCGTTGTAATCGCCCGAATGGCCAAGCCCCAGCGCATGACCGATCTCGTGGATATAGGTCTGCAGCATGTAGGCGCTGGAGGCGAACGTCTCGTTTATATTGATTCTGGCCGAGCTGGTCACGGAGCCCGAATAGCTTGTCGAGGTATAGGCGCCGGAATTGCTATCGGTAAAGGTGATCTGGGCATTCGCCGTCGTCTCCTTGAACCGGATACCCGAGGCATCGGTCCATGCCTCGAGGGCTGCACGGGCATAGGCGGCGCTGGTGTCGCTCAGGCCCGACAGGTTGACCGTCAGGGTGCCGGAAGAGGTGATCGCAAATTTATGCGCGGCACTGCCTTTGTCGGCCCAATAGCCGGTGCTTAGATAGGTCGCGATCTGCTGAACACTCCAGACGGGTTTGCCGCTGGATGCACTATCGGATGTAATGCTCGCCGCCATGTCGATGAGCGGGGCAATATGATCTGTGCTGCCGCAAATTGTGCACATAAACGCAATCCTTCAGGATAACGGCCGTAACAACGCCGGAAATACCTGTACTGGCCGAAAGGGACGCGGATTCACCGCCAGAATTGCGCGCATTTTGCACTCGCTCGCGCGGCGCCCGGGGCGTCTTCGCTGCGAGGAGGACAGATGCAAACTGCCCGAGCCGCAAGGAACGGCCTTGCCAAAAAGCTGGCAAGAATATGGCGATTGGATTCACCTTTAATCGAAAGTGAATCTATCTATCCTTATATTCCACCCTGCTTATCAACTGAAACGGGGCGCATCATGGATGCGCCCCGTCAGGGATAACCCGTCTTTGGCGGACCGGATCAGTCCTGGGCCAGGGTCGCGCGGACCGACGCCACATCCGACGTGCTGACCTTGCCGGCATTGTTCGTCCATGCGCCGCGCAGGAAGGTTGCGAGATCCGCAACATCCTGATCGCTCAGACGGCCGGCAAAGCCCGGCATCAGATTGACCGAAGGCGCCTTCTCGACCGAGGGCGTCTTAGCGCCGGCGAGGATGGTATGCACAAGACCTGTCGCGCTCGGCGCGTTGACGATGCTCGCGCCATCCAGCTCGGGGAAGATGTCCTTGCCGCCCTTGCCGGTGACGAAGTGGCACGCACCGCAATTGTCGATATAGACGCGCTCGCCATTGGTCAGATCCTTGGCCGCCGTCAGGGTGGCGATCGTGGCTTGGGCATCGGCTGCAGGCTTCAGCGAGACCAGATCACCCGAGGGCGCCATGGTCTTGAGATAGGCCGCGACCGAAGCCAGATCGTCATCGGTCATGTGGCTCGTGCTGTGCTCGATGACCGAGGTCATCTCGCCGCCCACCGCCGCCTTGTCATTGCGACCCATGGCCAGATAGTCGACGATCTCCTGATCGGTCCAGCCTGCGACACCTATGCCACTGTCTGCATCGGCGCGCAGCGAGGGCACGCTCCAGCCGTTCAGATCGCCGCCAGCGAGATAGTCGTCGCTGCCGTTATCATAGGCTTTCTCCTGCATGCCGATCCCGCGCGGGGTATGGCAGCTGCCGCAGTGGCCTGCTCCTTCGACGATATATTTCCCGCGGTTCTCGGCATCCGAGAGCTTGGGATCGGGTGTGAAGCCCACGCTTTCGCTGAAGGCGAGGTTCCACAGGGCCATCCCCCAACGCTGGTTGAACGGGAAGCCCAGATGCGTTTCCGGGGCTTTCTCGGCCACCGGTTCTACATCCTGCATGATATAGGCGTAGAGCGCCTTGATATCGGCATCCGTCATTTTGGCATAGGAGGGGTAGGGCATCGCCGGATAGAGATGCGTCCCGTCGGGGGTGACACCTTTGCGGACGGCCTTGGCGAAATCCTCCTCCGAATAGCTGCCGATACCGGCCTCTTTGTCGGGGGTGATATTGGTGGCGTAGATCGTGCCCAGATCGCTCTTGATCGGCAGGCCACCGGCATAAGGCGCGCCGCCCGGTGCGGTATGGCAGGCCATGCAATCGCCCAGCCGCGCGACATAGGCGCCCTGTTTGACCAGATCGGCATCCTGCGCCATGGCCATCCCTGCGCCCAGCGATAGGGCGGCGGACATCATTACGAGTTTCATATCCAACGCTCCTTATGCCTGGACCAGCGGGCCGGGGTTCTTGATGTAATCCTTTACGATGGTTTCGGCCGCGTGATAGGTCAGCGCGCCGATCATATCGGTCGGGTTTGCCTGGAAGTTCTGCGGGAAGGCATTGCCGCCCGGCACGAAGACGTTATGCACATCCCAGCTTTGCAGATACTTGTTGAGCGCCGAGGTCTTGGGATCATCGCCCATCACCGCACCGCCCACATTATGGGTCGAGACATAAGGGCGCATGTCGTAATGGCTGTCGGGCTTGAGGAAGCTATCATGGCTGATATCGGGGCCCATTTCGCGGGCGATATTGTTGCATAGCTCCTTGAGATACTGCTGCAGCTTCAGCTCGTTCTCTTTCCAGTCGAAGGTGATCCGCGCCATCGGATTGCCCAGATGGTCGGTATAGGTCGGATCCAGATCCATGTAGTTGCCGCGATAGGACATGCAGGTCGTGGTGATCGAGATCTTCATCGAATGGCCATACCAGTCGCGCATACCCTGTTTCCAGCCCATGCCCCAGCCGGGCACGTCCTTGGGAAGGGCGGTGCCAATCGGGTTGCCGTTCGATTGCGAGGAGTGGATCTTCGCGCCGCCCAGGAAGCCGTATTTCACGCCATCCTCGAAGCCCGGACGCGGCGAGACATCGTTGAACATCACACCGGTCGCGCCGGCGGTCGCGAAGGGGTTGAACTCCTTGTCCTTGAAGAACATGGTCACGCCGCCATTCGACAGGAAGGCATAGTTCCGGCCCACGACGCCCTCGCCCGTCATCGGGTTATAGGGCTGGCCGATACCCGACAGCAGCATCAGGCGCACGTTCTGGAACTGGAACGAGCACAGGAAGACCATCTTGGCAGGCTGGAAGACCTCCTCGCCATTCTCGTTGACATAGGTCACGCCCTTGGCGGTCTTTTTGTCGTCATGCAGATCGACGCGGACCACTTCGGCATTGGTCTTGTAGTCGAAGTTTTTGTGCAGCTTCAGCGCATCCAGAATAGTCGTCTGCGGCGAGGCTTTCGAATAGTTCAGGCAGGGGTATTTCGAGCAGAACCCGCAATAGTTGCATGGCGCGATGTTCTGGCCATAGGGGTTGGTCCAGGCTTGCGATACGTTTGCCGAGGGGTTCGAGAAGGGGTGGTAGCCCATCTTCGTGGCCTGTTCGCGGAACATCGAGCAGTTCAGCGTGTCTTCCAGTGCCGGCAGCGGATAGGGGTTCGAGCGCGGGCCCTCGAAGGGGTCGCCGCCCGGCTGGATCTCGCCATTGAGGTTGCCGGTGGTGCCGGACTGGCCGCAGACTTTCTCGAAGAAGTCGAAATGCTTCTCCATCTCGTCCCAGGTCACGGGGAAATCCTGCACCTGCATGTCTTCCTGCAGCTGGCCGGGCGCGTAGGTTTCATCGGCATAGGTCTTCAGTTTCAGGTCTGTGGGCGTCGGACGCAGCATCACTGCCGTCCAGTGCAGACCGGCCCCACCTACGCCATTGCCAGGGCAGAATGACCCCCATTGGCGGGTCGGAAGTGCATTGTCATCAGTGGTGTGACGCACCGTGACCGCTGCCGATTTCGGTTTGGCAAAGATTTTATACTGCTTGTCATAGCCATATTGGTCGGCGGGTTTGGGATAGGCGAAGTCCTCGCTCGACTGGTCCTCGCCCCGCTCGAGCGCGCGCACTTTCAGGCCTGCACGGGCCAGTTCCATCGCCATGATCGAGCCGCTCCAGCCCAGACCCACGACAACGGCATCCACTTCATCATTCACAATAGCCATTGCTATCTCCTTCTTTCCGTTGTCGCGGTTTACGCGCGCATGCCTTTGACGCTGACAGGGCCCAGCGGGTATTTCACATTGTGCTGGGTGACCCATTCGCGGAAGCTGGCGCGGGCGCCCGGGTAGCCGATCATGATCCACGCCCCCATACCCTTGTTGCCGCCATACATCGGATCGGCGAGATAGCCGTTACGGGTATCGGAAAGCAGCTGGCTGAAGAAATTGCCAGCGGTCAGGTAATCCTCGCCCTGTGCGAGGAAATCGATCTTGTCCTTCTGCAGATCGGTCAGGAAGGCGTCCTGCTCGTCTGCGGTCAGCTCGGCAAAGGCCTTGCCATGCGCGTCCTGTGCGGCCTTGGCGGCCATCGCGAGCCCCTTGCGGTAGATCTCGGCGGGCATATAGGGCATCTGGTAGCCCATCAGCGGATCGGGGTTCTTGGGGAAGGGACCCTTGAGATACCAGTCCTGACCGTAATCGCCACCGACCTGCATATCGAGGAAGACGGGAACATTGGCCTCGAGGGCGCCGGGCCCGATTTTCTCGCCATCGCCGTCACCCGGGATCAGGCGGTCGACCATGGCGCAAAGGAGCGCGAATTCGTCCTTGGTGAAGAAGGTGGGCTGATAGGTGGCGAGATCCGGAGCTGCCTGATCGAGTACGGTGGCCGCGCTGACGCTCTCGAACGGATAGCCCAGTGCCGCGGCTGTGGCGATGGCTGCTGTGCCCAGCATGAACCCGCGCCGCCCGACATGCGGGCCTGAAGTCTGTGTCATGATTTTTCTCTTTTGTATCGGGGGGACCGCGCCGGACGAAGTCGGGGGAGCCTTTTCGCCAAGCAACGGATCGCTTTTGGGAGACAGTAGAGCACGGGCCGCCTGCGCCTTGGCATCGGAACGTTGGACCGGGGATCCGACTGTCGCACCATCTGAGACCGTCCTCACTGGCACAGATAGTTTGAAATTGAACCATTTAAGCGCGACGCGGATGACGGGAAAAGAATCCCTTTTCTGCCTCACACGTCACAGTTTGCTTCATTCAGAATGTTTCAATTTGACGCAATATTGCCAACGTCGAAGTCACCGTATCGTGATGTATGCGCAAACTAGCGGCTAGAGAGCTTACTGGAAGCGGGGTTCATTAAATACTTTAATAAGAACAAGAAGATAATGGGGAAAATGTTATAATTTGATGCCTTGGCGGAGAGAATATGCACATTTCAGCCTCGTGGATTGTTTAAATGTGAACAGTCAAGAATATGACCTGATGTCAGTAAGCTATGGGGTGGCGCTCTATAAGGAGGTAACCGAAATATACGGTTCGGAGTTAATGGATGCGCATTCTCTGATGTAATGAAAGCACGCTTATATTCAAATAAGCATGCTCGAAAATCGTTCACATATAACTGGTGCTAGTTCTGGAGTGATGGCAACCAAAGCACCAATGAGGGGAAGGCGGCCACAATCGCCAGTGTCGCCAACTGTAACAGCACGAAGGGAATGACCCCGCGATAGATCTCGCCGATGGTTGCCCCCGGCACGGCCGAGCGTAGATAGAATAGCGCCATGCCCACGGGAGGCGTCAGGAACGAGGTCTGCAGCACCAGTGCCAGAAGGATCGCGAGCCAGACCGGATCATAGCCGAAACCGGTCAACACTGGCATCACCAACGGGGCCACGATCAGCACGATCTCCATCCAGTCGAGGAAGAACCCCAATAGGAAGACCACAAAGATGACGAAGGCCAGCACCCCGTGCGGGCCGAGCGGCAGCGCCTGCAGCGCCTCTGCCACCACATCATCCCCGCCATAGCCGCGCAACACGACCGAGAAACAGGCCGCCCCGAAGATCAGCATATAGAGGAAGGCGGTGGTGCGGGCACTCTGGTAGCAGACCTCGCGGAAGTCCTGCCAGCCGAGCTTGCGGTTCATCGCGGCCAACAGTGTCGCGCCTGCCGCGCCGATCCCCGAGGCCTCGGTAGGCGAGGCGATGCCCGCGATGATCGAGCCCAGCACCGCGAGCACCAGTGCCAGAGGGGCGAGCAGGGCGCCCGCAAATTCGCGCAGAAGCACCGTGACGGGCAAGGCGGCACCGCTGCGCTGGTATCTGGGCATGGTCCCGGGCACCAGAAGGGCGGTAACCACGATAAAGAGCACGAAAGCCAGTGCCAGAGCTGCTCCCGGAAGGATTGCCCCCATAAAGAGATCCCCCACCGGAATGCGGAGCTGGTCGCCCATCACCACCAGCATGATCGAGGGCGGGATCAGGATGCCAAGGCATCCTGTTGCCCCTACCGTGCCGAGGCTCACGCGGCGGGAATAGCCCGCCTCGAACATGGTGGGAACGGCGATCGTGGCGAGCAAAACCACGGAGGCACCGATGATGCCGGTCGAGGCCGCGAGCACCACCCCGATCACCACAACGGCAATCGCCAGCCCGCCCGGTGCCGGACCCAGAGCCGCCCGCATCGACTTGAGGAGCCGCTCGGCAATGCCCGAACGGTCCAGCATGAAGCCCATGAAGATGAACATCGACATCGGGATCAGGGAATAGCTCGAGACCGTATCGAAGACACGGTTGGCCACAAAGCCGATCATCCGCAACTCGGCCACATCGGCGATATCGAGCGGGGCGATCACCGTGCCGAGGGCCGCAAAGAGCACCCCCACTCCCCCCAGCACGAAGGCCACGGGGAAGCCCGAGAACAGGATGCACAGGAAGGTGGCGAAAAAGAGGAAGATGAAAAGCGCATCCATCATGCGGCCCTCCGGTTAGGGCCGAAGAGCCGTGTGGCGGCTTTCAGGAAAAGCCCGATACCTTGCAAAAGCAGCAGGCTCAGCCCGAAGCCCATGATCCCCTTGATGATATAGCGCGCGGGCAGGCCCGAAGGCATGGGCGAGCCTTCCTTGAGCGCCCATGAATAGGAGAAGATCGTCCACGCATTCCACGCGACGAGCCCGATGAAGGGAAAGAAGAGGAAGATCAGCCCGAGCACCTCCACCAGGGCCTGACGGCGCGGCGACATTCTGGCATGGAACATGTCCACCCGCACATGATCCTCGCACTGATAGGCCCAGGCGAGGGTCAGCAGGACCGCTACGGCATTGAGATGCCATTGCAATTCCTCGAGCTCGATCATGCCGATGGAAAACACATAACGTAGGGTGACATTGACGAGGATCGTCACGATCAGGAGCGGCAGGAAGAAGGCGCCTATCTTGCCGATCGTGGCGCAGAAACGGTCGATGAATTGGATCATGGATCACCTTTCAGACGGAAGGGCGGGGATGACCCCGCCCTCCGGCCTTATTCCTTGTGTTCGGTCCAGTCCTGCACCGAGGCCCGATAGGCCTGCAGCGACTCCCATGTGCGTTTGAAATCGGGATCCTGCTCGGATTGCGCGGCCATGACCTCGTCGGTTGCCTGTCTGAAGGCGGCCAGAACTTCCGGCGGGAAGGTGCGGATCTCGGTGCCGGCGGCCTCGAATTTCTTGACGGCTGCGGCATTGGCCTGCGCGGTGGAGGTCAGCGACCAGATATTGGTCTCGCGGCAGGTGGTCTCGATGAGTCCGCGTTGGGCATCATCCATACTGTCCCATTTGGCCTTGTTGATGATCAGCTCGTTGATCGCAGCTGGCTGGTGCCAGCCGGGCAGATAGTAGTATTTGGCGACTTTCTCGAAGCCCATGGCCTCGTCGATGGCGGGCATCGAGAATTCGGTGCCATCGATCACATGACGTTCGAGATTGGGATAGATATCGCCCCCCGCCAGCAGCACCACCGAGGCGCCCATCTTCTTCATGACCTCGCCTGCAAGACCTGCGAAGCGGATCTTCTTGCCCTTCAGGTTTTCGACGCTGTCGATCGGGAAGGTATACCAGCCACCGGCCTCGGCATCCATGACCCCGCAGGGCACGGTGACCACGCCCTGCTTGGCGTAGATCTCGCGCCAGATGTCGAGCCCGCCGCCATTATAGATCCAGCCGATATAATCCTGCGCATCCGGCCCGAAGGGTACGCCGCCGAACAGCTGCACGGCAGGGAAGCGGCCCGCCACATAGAGCGGCGAGGTATATCCCATATCGAGCGTACCCTGCTGGACGGCGTCGAAAATCTGCAGCGGCGGGACCAGCTTGCCCGCGTCATAGAGTTTGACCGAGACCTGACCGCCGGAAATGGCGTTGATCTCGTCGGTGAAGTGCTGGGCGTTCTGGCCGGAGGCGGGCAGGGTCAGCGTCCATGCCGATTGGAGGTCCAGTTTGGCCTCCTTGGCGGCGGCGGGTTGAAGGCTGGCGGTCAGGATCAGAGCGCCGAGCGCTGCGGTCACGAAGGGCGGAAAGCGGAGAAACATGGCGGGCCTTTTGATTGGAAGGGATAGGGGGCCTCGGGATCGTCCGGTGATCCGGTTGCGGGTCTTTGTGGCGCTTGCCACCCGATCCAGAGGGGTCAATACCCCCCTACTCATGCCGTGATCTCGGCGTGAGGTGCATCCTCCATCGTGCCTGCGGGGATGCGGAAACACGGTTTGGTCAAATAAGAAGCATGAAAATTCACCTAAAGAATGAATCTTTGGCATATTTAGATGAATTATCATATAAATACTCACGTAATGTGACTATTGCTGCGCTGCGGCTATGGGTATTTGCGCGTAGGGATGAAGCAGGACGAAAAGCCGAGGCGACTCAGGGTGCTTGCGGCGAAGTCCGAAATAAAAATATAGCAAAAACAACATAGTATATTTCCGCATTTTGGAGCGATTGTCCTGAAGCGGGGTAAGGCTCGGCATCCGCCGGGCGGACCGATTCCGGAAACGGATTTCCCAGACATAAATTGCGTAACTTTCACGCATCATATGTTAAATAACTGGTGATAATGGGTTATATTCTCGGGAATCGTGCCGGAACAGGCCCGTTCCCGCAAAATGCACCGCGCGCCGCGATATACCCTATGGTCAGCCGTAATATTTACGGTAATCTTCACATATTAACTCGCCAGCCGGACCGGCCAGCCCCTCCAGCATCCATCGCGGAAAAGGGCGCTCCGGCACAGAAGATCTTTTGAAGATAGCAACCCCAAGGGACGCCAGATGTCTGATAAAAAGACGATAAACGCCGTGACTACCCCGCTTGCATTGGGGGATCAGGGGCGGGATGCGCCGCAGGTTCTGATCAAGGAATGTCTCGGGATCGCGGGGCTCACCACGCGCTGCGGATCGCGCGGGTTCAAGGATGCGCCGCCCGAGACGGAGCATTCCGCAATCGTCGCCCATCTGCTTGCGCAGGGTGCGGCCATCACCGGCACCGTCACGATGCACGAGCTGGCTTTCGGGGTAACAGGCGTGAACACCTTCGCAGGCACGGCCCTCAACCCGAACTGGCCCGACCGTATTCCGGGTGGCTCGTCCTCGGGGTCGGCCTCGGCCGTTGCGGCGGGGCTTTGCGATTTTGCCGTTGGCACAGATACGGGCGGCTCGGTGCGCCAACCGGCCTGTTGCTGTGGCGTTTACGGGCTCAAACCGACCTACGGCGCAATCGACCGGCGCGGCGCCATTCCGCGCGGTTCCTCGCTCGACGTGATCGGGCCGTTTGCCGCGAGTGCCGAAGCCCTGACCCGTGCGGCGTCGATGATGCTGCCGTCTTTCACACCCGCTGAAATTACCGCGCCGAAGCTCAAGCGGATCAGCGTCGAGGCCGATGCCGATATCACCGCGACCCTCGATAAAGCGCTTGCGGGCTATGACGTGCCAAATGTAACCCTCTCGAGCTTCAAGGCCTCCTATGAGGCGGGCCTGACGGTTATCAATTACGAGCTCGCTTCCGAATTCGGCCAACTCGCTCGTTCGGATGCCTCGCTCGGTGTCGATGTGAAGGGTCGCATTCAGGCGGCGCTTTCGGTGACTCCTGAGGCGCTGGCGGAAGCAGAAACGGTGCGGGCGGTCTTCACCCGCGAGGTCGATGCGGCACTTGAGGGGGTGGATGCGCTCGTGCTGCCTACCATGCCCTGCGTGCCGCCAACCTTGGCCGCCGCCACCGATCCGCGCGCCCTTTTGCCTCTGACCCGCCTTGTGCGCCCGTTCAACCTGTCCGGCCATCCGGCGCTGACCCTGCCTCTGACAACCCGCGAGGGCCTGCCCGCGGGTCTGCAACTGGTCGGTCGCAAAGGGGCCGAGGCCACGCTCTGCGCCATTGCCGAACATCTGTCGCGGGCCCTGGCCGCCCGTTCCATGCCGGAGATGCTTTCATGACCCGTTTCGAACCCAAACTCGCGCAGGCCGCCGAACTGGCCACGCTGTGCGAGGATATCCGTTCCCGCCGTGCCGAATTCGACGCGCTGCGCCATATCCCACGGGATATCGTCGATGGTTTCAAGCGCATCGGCATCTATTGCGCCTTCGTGCCCACGCGCTTTGGCGGCGATGCGATCAGCCCGATGGAGTTCCTGAACCTGCTCGAAATTATTTCGGCCGCGGACCCTTCGGCGGGTTGGGTGGCAAGCTTCGGCGTTTCCTCAACCTATCTCGCGGCGCTGCCCCCCGAGACCTTCGCGCAGATTTACACCGAGAACCCCGATACGGTCTTTGCAGGCGGTCTTTTCCCGCCGCAGAAAGCCACCCGTGTGGCGGGCGGGATTGAGGTGAGTGGCCGCTGGTCGTGGTGCTCGGGCTCGATGGGGGCCGATTTGCTGGGCGGCGGCATCAAGGTCGAAGGCGATGCCACGCCCCTGCCGCGCACCGCCGTCATGCCGCGCGACAAGGTGACCATCGACGAGACATGGCACACGATCGGCCTCAAGGCCACGGGCAGCCATGATCTCGTAGCCCACAAGGTTATCGTGCCGGAGGACTGGACGTTCATTCGGGGCGCGCGCTCGGAAATGACCGACCCGATCTTCCGTTATCCGGCCATGGCGCTGGCGGCGCAGGTGCTGGCGGTGGTGGCGCTGGGGGCCGCGCGCGAGGCGCTCGATTTCATCCGCTCGGATGCGGCACAGAAAGCCTCGATCACCGGTGCCCCAAATCCCGGCGAGCGCCCCTATGTGCAAGCCCATCTGGCCCGCACCGAGGCCACGCTCGCCGGTGCGCGCGCGCAATTCTATGACATCACGGCGCAGGCCTGGGACGAGCTGGCCCATAATGAGGCCGTTACCCCCGAGACGCATGTGAAGCTGCGCTTGGCGGCTACCTCGGCGGCCCATGATGGGGCGGCCGTCGCCCGCGAGGCCTTCGTGATGGGCGGGGCGGGCGCGATGATGCAGGGCCACCCCTTGGGCCGGATGATGGTCGATGCGGCCTGTGTGGCCCAGCATGCCTTCATGGGCGAGGGCACATGGACGGCTGCGGGGGCGGCCATGTTTGGCCAGCACACGCCTCCCGGCTTCCCGTAATCAGAGAAAATTCCCGAAGAAAGACAGTGACATGAGTGATACCCCCAAAATCCGCACCCTTTTGTGCTTCAACAACCACCCGACCTTCTTCTCGCTCCCCTTCGACCAGATCGGCCCCGTATGGAAGGCGACCCAAGAACTGATGTCGGGCATCAACAAGATGGAAGGTGTCGAGATCGTCGGCACGTTCGATGATGACCAGACGCTGGTCGGTGCGACGCAGGGCTTCCCCTATACTTGGTATATCATGGCCGATTTTCCGACCCGCGCCGATGTGCAGGCCGCGTGCAACCTGCTTCGCACCATCGTGGTGGGCGAGGGCAATGACCGGCTGTGGAAATACATGACGGTCGAGGCCCGTATGGGCCGCGCGCTGGAGATCCCCGACCTATGAGCGATCTCGCCGCCCTTGCCTTACGTATCGAGCGCCTCGAGGCCGAGAGTGCCTGCCGCAAATGCCTGTCGGATTACATGGAACTCTGTGACCGATTGGACGAGACGACAGATCTGGAGGCTCTGGGCGCACTGTTTACCCGTGATGCCGTCTGGGGCGGGGCGGGCGACCGCTATGCCAAGGATTTTGGCGCGCATCAGGGGCGGGCGGCCATCGTGGGCTGGCTCGCCACCTTCTGCACGCCCCCGCATTTCGCGATGAACGCGCATTTCCTGTCCTCCGAGGCCCTCCACCACACGGATGAGGGCGTGACGGGGCGCTGGATCATGGCGCAGACCCCCACCTTCCATGACGGGCAGAGCTTTTTGATGGCCGCTCGTCTGGAGATCGATTTCCGGCAGGAGGAAGGCGCATGGCGCATGCACCGCTTCTCGACCCGTAACCTCTATGCGCGCCCGGTCAGCGACTGGACCGCGCCCATGCAAATTCCCGCACCCCGCCCCGTGGCGGTCGGTCAGTGAAAGGATAGACCATGTCTCTCGATACGTTTCCCGCCGGTCCGATGGATACGGACGCGCTGATGAAAGGCGACCGCGTCGCCACGCCCATGTATGAGGATCCCGCGATTTTCGATGCCGAGATGGAGAAGATCTTCGGGCGTGTCTGGGTCTGGGTCGGCCATGTCTCCGAAGTGCCGGGCAAGGGCAACTTCAAACTCAGCTGGGTCGGCACGCAGCCGGTCATCATCTCGCGCGACCGCAAGGACGAGGTCCATGTCTTTGTGAACCGCTGCCGCCACCGCGCCGCGACCGTCTGCGAGGTAAAAAAGGGCAAGACATCCTCCTTCCAGTGCCCCTATCACGGCTGGGGCTACGGCCTTGACGGGAGCTTGCGCGCGATCCCCTATACCGAAGGCTATTCGACCGATTTCGACAAGCAGAATTACGGTCTGAAAAAGCTGAAGGTCGGGATTTTCGAAGGCATGATCTTTGCCTCCTTCAACATGGATGTCGAGCCGCTCGAGGATTTCCTCGGCAATGCCAAACCTTGGATCCGCCTCTTCATGAAACAGGGCGGCGGCTTCCCCGTGAAGACGCTGGGCGAGCACCAGTTCAAGGTGCCGATGAACTGGAAAATCCAGCTCGAGAACACCACCGACGCCTATCACTTCCCGATCGTGCATAAATCCTTCCTGCAATCGCTCGACGGCGAGGCCAACGAGACCTTCTCCTTCATGGATGACGACGATGGCTATGTGGAGGATCTGGGCAATGGCCATTCGGTCATGGTGATGATGCCGGAGCTCGTCGATCTGGATCATGACCCCGATGCGCCGATCCCCGAGCGGTTCAAGGAACTGGCCGAGAGCCTGCGCGGCGAGTATGACGAGGCGCAGGTCAAGCGGATCGTGCGCGCCGTGGGCGGCTGCGGCTTCAACCTCAACCTCTTCCCCAATGTGGCCTGCTCGCTCTCGTTCTTCCGCGTGCTGCGCCCCGTCTCGGTGCATGAGACCGAGATCCGCCATATCGCGCTCGGTATGGAGGGCGGTCCCGAGGCCGCCAACCAGATGCGTCTGCGCCTGCACGAGCATTTCCAAGGGCCGATGGGCTTCGGCTCGCCCGATGATGCCGAGGTCTGGGAACGCGTGCAGCGCGGCTCGGCCGGTGCGGGCGATGTGGATGTGATGGTCAACCGTGGTCTGGGCCTCGAGAAGACCTCGGAGAACGGTCTGCCGGTGGGCGATATCTCCGCCGAAACCGGCATGCGCTCGGCCTATAAAATGTGGAAAAAGGTGATGGACCAATGAAGGATCTCCCCGCAACCCAAACAGTCCCGCTGCAAGCGGTGACCGAGTATCTCTGGGCCGAGGCCGATATGCTGGACGCCCGCGATTATGACCGTTGGCTGGGTCTCTGGGCCGAAGGGGGTCACTATGTGATCCCCGTCGAGAAGGAGGGCGATGATTTCGCCAACCAGCTCAACATCGCCTATGACGATGCCACCATGCGCGAGATGCGCGTGCGCCGGCTGCAGGGGGGCTTCTCGATTTCTGCGGCTCCGCCTGCGGAATCGGTGCGCACGCTCTCGCGCTTCGTGATGGAAGAGGTCGACGAGACCACGCTCAAGGTCCGCGCGGCGCAGCATGTCGTCGAGGATAAATTCGGCCGTCAGCGCGTCTTCGCCGCCAATGTCGAATGGGTGCTCAAGGTGACCGATGAGGGGCTGATGATCCGCGACAAGGTGATCCGCCTGCTCAATTCCGATGGAATGCTGACCTCGATCAGCTATCTGTTCTGATGGGGAAGCCTTTGCCTGATATTATCCAGACGGCTGTGATCACGGGCGGTGCCAGCGGTTTTGGCGCGGTGGCCACCCGTGCGCTCCATGCGGCGGGCTTCCGTGTTGTGATCACCGACCTCGACCAGGAGGCGGCAGGCGCTCTGGCGCTGGAGCTGGATCTGGCGGGGGAAACCGCCGTAACAGCCACGCTTGATGTGTCGAAACCGGAAGATTTCCAGACCGTGCTGACTAAGGTCATCGAGCGCTGGGGCTCGGCCGAGGTGTTGGTCAATAATGCCGTCCGCACCGAGGCCAAACCGGTGCTGGAGATCGATCCGCATGTGTTCAACGAGGTGATGGCCACCAATGCCGGTGGTGTCTTTGCCGGATGCCAGACCTTCGGGCGGCATTTCAAGGAACGCGGCTACGGGCGCATCGTCAACATGGCCTCGCTAGCGGGCCAGAATGGCGGCACAGCGACAGGGGCGCATTACGCGGCCTCGAAAGGCGCGATCCTCACGCTCACCAAGGTCTTTGCCCGTGATCTGGCGGCGTTTGGCGTGACCTGCAACGCCATCTCTCCGGGTCCGATGGATACGCCCATGGTGCATGGGATCGTGCCAGAGGACCGGATGGCGGGGTTTTTGCATAACATCCCTGTCGGGCGGCTCGGCTCGCCCGAGTTTGTTGCCAAGATGGTCACCATGCTGGCCTCCCCCGAGGCCGAATTCGTCACTGGCGCCTGTTGGGACGTCAATGGCGGCCTGTTCATGAGGTAAGGACAATGAAGGACATGCAGTCTAACGCCCTCGTTCTGACCGTGGCCGAGCGCCTAGATGATCGGGGCGATATCATGCAGCTCACGCTGCGCGGCGCGGGCGATCTGCCCGCCTTCACCGCAGGCGCCCATATCGACCTTCTGGTGGAGACCGCAGAAGGCCCCGTCTGGCGGCAATATTCGCTGGCGGGCGATCCCTCGGACCGCTCTGCCTACCGTCTTGGCATCCTGCGCGATCCGGCTTCGCGGGGCGGCTCGGTGGCCTTGCATGACACGCTGAAAACCGGTGCAAGCGTGCATGTGGAAGGCCCGCGCAACCATTTCCCGCTGGCCGAGGCATCGTTCTCGGTGCTCTTCGGAGGCGGGATCGGGATCACTCCGATGCTGGCCATGGCGTGGGAGCTCTCTGCCAAGGGGGCCGATTTCATCCTGCATTACGCGACGCGATCGCAAGATCGCACCGCGTTTCTCGATCAGATCAAGAGCTTCCCGTTTGCCGAGAAAATCGTTCTACATCATGATGATGGCGCAGGTGCGGGCCCGGTTGATCTGGCGCGTGATCTGCCCGAAGCGGCCGTGGGCACCCATATCTATGTCTGCGGCCCGCAGGGTTTCATGGAGTGGGTGATCAAGGGTGCCGAGGCTGCGGGCTACGCCCCCGCCAACATCCACCGCGAATATTTCTCGGCGGATGTGGATGTGACGGGCGACAGCTTCGAGGTCGAATGTGCGGCCTCCGGTATCACCGTGACGGTCGGCCCCGAGGATACCATCGTCAAGGCGCTGGCCCGCGGAGGGATCAAGATCGAGGTGAAATGCGAAGAGGGCATCTGCGGCACCTGTGTCACCGATGTCATCGCGGGCGAGATCGATCACCGCGACCAGTTCCTGACCGAAGAGGAGCGCGAGGAGGGCGACCAGATCTGTGCCTGCTGCTCGCGTGCCTGTGGCAAACGTATCGTGCTGGACATCTGAGGGATCATCATGGAACTCAAGGATCTTTTCCGCGAAGGCATGTCGCGTCTGGGGGCGTCGGTCACCGTGCTGACCACTGATGGTCCGGCGGGCCGCCACGGGATGACCGCTTCGGCCGTCTGCTCGGTCACCGACACGCCGCCCACGCTTCTGGTCTGCGTCAACCGCTCGAACCGCAGCCATGACATGTTTGTCCAGAACGGCACGCTTTGTGTGAACGTGCTGGGCGGGCAGCATCGCGATCTGTCGGGGCGGTTTGCCAGATCAGGGCTCGAGGACCGCTTCGAGGGCACGCTCTGGTCCACCCATGCCACCGGAGCGCCGGTCTTGGGCGATGCGGTTGCCGCCTTTGATTGCGTGATCAGCGCGCGGCAGGAAGTGGGCACACATTCGGTCTTCTTCTGCGAGATCCGCGATATCGCGCTGGCTGAAGGCCCCTGCGAGACGCTCGTCTGGTGCAACCGCGACTTCCACCAGCTGGCGATGGCCTCCTGAGGGCCCCGTATAATTCTGCAAGCCTCCGCCCAAGAGGGGCAAAGCCATCCACTTTTCACAGGGAAACGCGACATGAATATGCGACTTGGACTGACTTCACTGGGCCTTCTGCTGGCGGGCACCGCCATCGCACAGGCCAATACCGTGCTGACCGTGGCCAACTGGCTACCGCCCGCGCATCCGCTGGTGTCGGAGGTGATCAAACCGCTGACCGAAGAGATCGCAAAAGCGACCAATGGCGAGGTGACGGCCAATATCCTGCCTGCGCCGCTCGGGCCGCCTGCCGCGCATTTCGACTTTGCGGTCAATGGGGTGGCCGATATCACCTTCGGCGTGCAGGGCTATAATGCGGGGCGGTTCAAGACCACCAATATCGCCGAGCTGCCCTTCCTGGGCGACAGTGCCGAGGCCAATTCGGTCGCCTATTGGCGCGTGTTCAAGGACAAGCTGGAGGCTGCGGGCGAATATAAGGGCGTGCATGTGCTGGGTGTCTTTACCCATGGTCCGGGCGAGATCTTCCTGAAAGAGGGCGATGCGGGCGCGACCGATGTCCTGAAAGGCCAGAAGATGCGCGTGGGCGGCGGCATCATCAACGAGGTGGCCAACAAGCTGGGCGCGGTCTCGGTGGAAGGGCCGTCCTCGAAATCCTACGAGCTGCTGAACCAGGGCGTGGCCGACGGGATCTTCTTCCCCTATGAATCGGTCAACTTCTTCAAGCTGATCCCGCAGCTCTCGGAAGGCATCTCCGTGCCGGGCGGGCTGTATAACACCTCCTTCTATGTCGTGATGAACGAGAAGAAATGGGAGAGCCTGACCCCCGAGCAGCAGAAGGAGATCGATAGCGTGACCGGCGAGGCGCTTGCGCGTATGGCGGGCAAGATGTGGGACCGTGCCGATGCGCAGGGCATCGAGGCGATGAAGGGCAAGATCGATGTGACGCCCGCCACCAAAGAGCAGATGGCCGCGTGGCATGAGGCGCTGCAGCCGATCATCGATGCCAAGATCGCCGAAGTCTCGAGCACGGGCGTCGATGGTCAGGCCGCCTATGACGAGATGAAGGCCCAGATCGAGACGGTCTCGGCCGAGATGAAGGCCGCGCAATGAAACCGGCCGATCTGAGCCTTCGGGACAGTGGCGAACAGGCGGGGGAGGGGGCAGGGTTCCCCTCCGCCCATACCGTTCTGGCGGTCCTTGGCTGTATCCTGCTGATGGCGATGATGGGACTGACGGTGGTCGATGTGGTGGGCCGCTATCTGTTCAACGCGCCGCTCAAGGGGGCGGCAGAACTCACCGAGCTTCTGCTGTGCGCTACAATCTTCCTCGGCCTGCCAGCGGTGGCATTGCGCAACGAGCATGTGACGGTCGATCTGGTCACCGACGCGATGCCCGACCGGTGGCAGCCATGGCGGCGTATGGCCTGCGGGATTTTCTCGGCGATGGTGTTGGGGGTCGTGACATGGCGGATCTGGGTCTATGCGGACCAGATCGCGGGCTATGGCGGCGCCACGACCAACCTGTTGCTCCCCATCGCCCCGCTGGGCTATTTCTGCGCCATTTGCACCGCTGTGGGGATGATCATGGCGGTTTATGTGCCATTTCAGGCGCTGATCACGCGCGCCACGAAGGGATAGAGTATGGAATATTGGCCAATTGGTATGGCGGTGGTGATGGGGCTTTTGCTCTGTGGCGTGCCGATCGCCTTTGCGCTGGCAGGTGTGGGGGTCGTGGGCGTTGCCTCGATCATCGGCTGGACACCCGCGCTCTCGCTTATGGGTTCGGCGTTTTTCGACAATGGCCGTGATTACTCGCTCTCGGTGCTGCCGCTGTTCCTGATGATGGGCAATTTCGTGGTGCAATCGGGGATCGCGACAGAGCTTTATAACGCGGCCTACGCATGGCTGCGCCACCGCAAGGGCGGGCTGGCCACGGCGACCGTGGTGGCCTGTGGCGCGTTCTCCTCGGTCTGCGGCTCGTCCATGGCCACCGCCGCCACCATGACGCGGATCGCGCTGCCTTCCATGCGGCGCTTCGGCTATCCCGACCAACTCTCGACGGCCTCCATCGCGGCAGGCGGCACACTGGGCATCCTGATCCCGCCTTCGGTCATACTGGTTTTCTATGGCATCATGACCCAGCAGGATATCGGCAGGCTGTTTCTTGCGGGGCTGATCCCGGGCATTCTGGGGATCATCGGCTACGCCATCGCCGTGCGCATTACCATCGCGCTCAAAGGCATCGATCTGCCGGTCGAGGAGAAGCTGCCGCTGGGCGAGCGGATCCGCGCGCTCAAGGGCACGGCCGGCGCGCTGGTCCTCTTCGTCTTCGTGATGGGGGGCATTTATCTGGGCGTTTTCACCCCCACCGAGTCCGCGGGCATGGGGGCGGCTGGTGCTCTTTTGCTGGTGGTGCTCTCGGGGCGCTTCACATGGGCGGGGCTCGTCAATGTGTTCTATGACACGATGAAAACCACCGCGATGATGTTCTTCATCCTGTTCGGCGCGCTGACCTTCACCAATTACGTCAACATGTCGGGCATGACGACTGATATCCAGAGCTTCCTCGGCCTGTTCGGCACCACGCCGATCGTGACCATTCTGGTGATCCTGTGCATCTATCTGGTGCTGGGATGTGTGCTGGAAAGCCTGTCGATGATCATGCTGACGGTGCCGGTCTTCTATCCGATTGTCGCGGCACAGGGGATCGACTTGATCTGGTTCGGGATCTTCGTCGTGATGGTCACCGAGATCAGCTATATCACACCGCCGGTGGGTATGAACGCTTTCGTGCTGCGCTCGGTGGTGCCGGATGTGCGGTTGGGCACGATCTTCCGCGGGCTCGGGCCGTTTGTGGCGATGGATGTGGTGCGGGTCGCGATCCTGACCATTTTCCCGACGCTTGTTCTGATCCTGACCTGAGGGGGCAGCATGGAAAGCAGGATGAAAATCGCGGTGATCGGGGCCGGTAATATCGGCACGGCGATGGCTGCCCTTCTGGGAGGCTCCGGCGCCGAGGTCACGGTCACGGCACGCGGGCTCCGGCTCGAGCAGATCCGCGCCCAAGGGGTGGCGCTATGTGACCGTGGCACATGGCACCGCGCCCGCCCGCAGGCGAAACAGGCGCTGGAGCAGGTGCAGGATGCCGTGTTCTTCTGTGTGAAGGCGCAAGCCCTGCCGCAGGCGGTGGCCGAGAACATCGCGGGGATCGGGCCGGACACGCTCGTTATCCCGATGGTCAATGGTCTGCCCTTCTGGTTTTTTGCGGGCGGGGCCGAGGTGCCCTTCGTCGATCCCGAGGCGATACTGGCCCGCCATCTCGATCCGCAGCAGGTGCTGGGGGCGGTGCTCCTGATGACCGTGCGGATGGAGGCGGGCGAGGCGCTGTCTTCCAATACGCCGACGCTGTCGCTCGGACCCGCGATGGGGGCGCATGACCGCCCCGCGATCGCGCGGCTGGCCCGTGTGCTGGAGGCGGGGGGCATCCTCACCGATGTGACGCCCACCATCCGGCAGAAGGTGTTGGTGAAGCTTCTGGCCAATATTACCACCAATCCGCTCTCGGCGCTGCTGGGAGACCATCTCTCGACCATCGGGAACAGTCCCGAGCTTGCTGCGCTTGCCTGTGCTGTGGCCGATCCGTTCCGCGCATGGGCCGGGGATCTGGGTTACGCTCTGCCCGATAACCGCTGGCTCACCGATCTCTATATCGATGCCGGAGATTTCCCGACCTCGATGTTGCAGGATGCCCGTGCGGGCCGCGCCCTCGAGCTGGATGCCATTGCCCGGGCGCCCATGGCGATGGCGGAGGCGGCAGGCCATCCGAACCCCGCGCTCGCCGCCATTCTCGCCGCACTCGACACCCACTGCACTTTGCCGCTCTCGGGCTCCGAGGCGCAGATCGCCCGACATTCCCTCATGAACACCATTTCTCTGGAAAGGATCTGACATGAACGACCTGACCCCGATCCATAAGCCGCTTGCCGAAATGACCGAAGCGGAGCTGCGCGTGCAGCTTGCCGATTTCTACCATCTTGTCAGCTACATGGGCTGGACCGAGCTGATCTTCAACCATATCTCGGTGCGTCTGCCGGGCGATGAGCATGCCTATCTGGTGAACCCGATGGGGCTGCATTACGACGAGGTGACGCCCGAGAACCTGCTGGTGGTGGGCGTGGATGGCAAGCTGAAACGCGAGAGCCCCTACAAGCCCAACCCCGCCGGTTTCGCCCTGCATGGCGTAATCCACGAGCATCGCCCCGATGTAGGCTGTGTGGCCCATACCCATACCACGCCGATCTCGGCCATCGTGGGCAAGATGGCCCCGATCTCGCATGACAATTTCAACGGGGCGCAGCTTTATGGGCGCGTGGCCTATCACGAGTTCGAGGGGATCACGATCTACGATACCGAGCGCGAGCGGATGCTGGCCTCGCTGGGCGATAAACATGTGCTCGTTCTGCGCAATCACGGGATCGCAGTCTGCGAGGCCGATATTCCGCTGACCTTCTTCCTGTTGTGGACGGTCCAGCGTGCCGCCGAGATCCAATGCGCGACCGCCGGTATTCCGGGGCCGGACAGCACCCTGCCCGAAGGGATCAAACGCAAATGTGCCGAGGATGCGCAGCGGTTGAAGGATAATTCGTCCTTCGCGACGCTGCTGTTTGACGCGACGGTGCGCAAGATGAAGCGCGACTGCCCGCATTTCGCCTGAGTTATACGCCCGAGGCCCATCGGGTGTTGACCCTCCCCGCATAGGGGAGGGTCTTGGCGTTCAGGCGGGGACGTTGCCCGGAAGGGTGGCAAGAGCCGCCGCCATACGGGCATAGACCTCCGCCGCATCATGGCAGCCATTGAGCCACAGGCAGTTATCGGGCCGGCCCGTCTGGCGCAGCCAGTCGACGACGGTCATACCGGTGGTCAGCTCGCCTGCGCATTCCACATCGACGGGGCAGAGCTTGCCGGGGAACAGATCGGGCCAGATCGTGGCGGCAATCGCCACCGCATCATGCAGCGGCCGCGTCTTTGTGCCGTATTTCTTGTTTCCGTATTGTTCGAAGAATTCCATCATGCCGGCACAGGCCTGCATGACCTCCGTGCCCGTCTCACGCAGGGTCGTGGACCAGCCCAGAGGTGCGGCGCAGGCATGGGTGCAATCCAGCGGCACGGCGGTGACCGGAACTCCGGCCTCCCCCGCCGAGGAGAGCACGATCCGCACGGCCTCGGGATCGACGAGGATGTTGTATTCGGCGGCAGGGGTCATATTGCCGCCCTCGAAGAAGCCGCCCCCCATGAAGCTGATCCCTGCCATGTTCTGCAAAATCTCGGGGGCGCGGCGGATCGCCAGTGCCAGATTGGTCTGCGGTCCGAGGCAGATCATCTGCACCTTTTGCGGATGCGCGAGGATGGTTTCGATGATGAAATCCACCGCATGGGTTTTGGCGGGGGGGAAGCGGGCCTCGGCCCAGTCCCAGCCGTCAATCCCCGTCTCGCCGTGGATTTCGGGCACGGGACGCGGCTTGCGGATCAGCGGGCGGGCGGAGCCGGCATGGACGGGGGTCTCGGGCAGGCCGGCCAGCTCGACGATACGGCGGGCGTTATCGGTGGTCTGCTCGAGCCCCATATTTCCGGCCACCGTCGTCAGGCCCAGAACGTCCAGCTCGGGCACCGCGAGAGCGAGCAGGATTGCAAAGGCGTCGTCTTGGCCCGGATCGGTGTCGATGATGACGGGAAGCGCCATGGAATACTCCTTGTGACCGGAACTCCGGCATTGATGGTATAAATGTGATGCATCTTTGGGCATATCCGGATTGGTATACCGAAAATTGCGATATGCCATCGCAAACCACTTCCATCAAAAGATCAAGTCTCGAATACTGTATACAGAAAATGCTGGAGGAAAGTATGAAGGGCGAATTCGACAATATTCCGATCGTGGATCTGAGCGCCTTGGTTGCGAGTGCCACCCCCGAGGCGCGCGCCGAGACGGTTGCGGCACTCAAATCGGCTCTGGAGACGTCGGGCTTTGCCTATCTGTCCGGCCATGGCGTGTCCGAGGATCTGGTCGAGAAAATGCGCCAGATGAACATGGCCTTCCATGATCTTCCGATGGAGGAGAAAATGGCGCTCAAGATCAACGAGTTCCACCGTGGCTATATGCCGATGTCGTCCTCGACTATCGTGACCTCCTCGGTGGCCAAGGTCACCAAGCCGAACCGTTCCGAGAGCCTCATGGTAATGCATGATGTGCCCGAGGATGCGTCCTATGCAGGCGAGCCGATGCATGGCCCGAACCAGTTCCCCGCTTCCCTGCCGGAAGTCGAGGAGACCGCGCTGGCCTATATGCGCGAGATGACGGGGTTGGGTGAGCGGATCGCCGAGGCGCTGGCCGAGGCGCTTGGCCTCGAGCGCGACTGGTTCGCGAAGTATTTCGACACTCCGACGCTGTTCCTGCGCCTGCTGCATTATCCCGAACAGCCCGATGAGGAAGAGCTCTTCGGCTCCGCTCCGCATACCGATTACGGCTTCATCACGCTTCTCAAGCAGGATAATGTCGGCGGGCTCGAGGTGCGCAACAAGCGTGGCGACTGGATCCCCGCGCCGCCGATCGAGGGCACTTTTGTTATGAATGTTGGCGACATCCTGTCCAAATGGTCGAATGGGCGGTTTGTGTCCACGCCCCACCGCGTGCGTAACCTCTCGCGCAAGGACCGCTATTCGCAGCCCTTCTTCTACGATCCGTCGATGCGCGCGCTGGTGGAATGCCCCGAGGCGATGCTCGAGGCAGGCGAGACCGCGCAGATGGAGCCGGTGCTCTATGGCGATTATTTGCTTGAACGTCTGAACAAGAATTACGACTACCGCAAAAAAGCCTCCTGAGGCGATCCGGGCGGCAAGATCCGGCACCCATCAAGGCACCAATAGGGACATGACCATGACTGATCTGAATCGTCGCAAATTGCTCACGGCGCTCGTTGCCTTGGGCGGGGCCTCCGTGCTCAATATTCCGGCCGTCTACGCGGCCACCAACGAGTTGGTGATCACCACCTATGGTGGCTCCTGGGAGAAGTTCTGGCGTGATACGCTGATCCCCGGTTTCACCAAGGAGACCGGGATCACCCCCAAGCTCGATATCGGGCTTGGCCGGGTCTATACCGCCAATATGCGGGCCGCTGGCAAGGAAGATCCGCCCTATGGCTGCCTGATGTTCAACGAGATCTATGCGCAGGTGCTGCGCAAGGAGGGGTTCTTCGAGAAGCTCGACCAGTCGTTGCTGCCGAACTACCAGGACCTCTATCCGGTCGCGACCAAGGCCTCCGACGGTTATGGCGCGGTCGGTCTGATCTCGCCTATCGGGATCGGTTACCGCACCGATATGATTTCGGCCCCGCCGACCTCGTGGAAGGATCTGTGGGAGAACGAGGAGCTGAAAGGCCGCCTCGGTCTTTACAATATCGTCAACTCCGCGGGTAAGATGTTCCTGATGCTGGCGTCCAAGATCTATGGTTCGGGCATCGACGATCTGGAAACCGGCTTTGCCAAGCTGAAAGAGTTGGGCCCTGTCTACCAGACAGATTTCAACATGAGCACGGCCATGGCTACCGGCGAGATTGCCGTCGCGCCGTTCGATTTCGGCGAGATCGCGCGGCTGCGTGAGCAGGGGCTGCCGGTCGATTGCATCATCCCCGACGAGGGCCTGATGATGTGGGACCAGACCTTCAGTATCTGCGCCAATACGCCTGCCCGTGAAGAGGCCTATAAATATCTCGATTTCGTCTTGGGTCCTATCGGTCAGGATCTGTTGATGCGCGAATTCTTCGTCTCGCCAGTCAACAAGACCGTTGAAGTACCGGAAGACCTGCAAAAGGATGTGCCTGTCTTCGGGGCGGCCATGGACCAGTTTATCGAATGGGACTGGGAGTTGATGAACTCCAGATCCGAAGAAATTGCGCGCCGCTGGAACGAGATCTTCGGCGCCTGACCCCTTCCCCTCTCCTGTCCCTTCGGGTTTACCCCGTTGGGGCAGGCTTTTTCTTTTCCGACCCCGGTAACAGATGACCCAGGTAACGCTCCAGTCTCTTGTGAAGACCTATGGCAAGACACCCGCCCTCAAATCCGTTTCGCTCGAGATCGGCGATGGCGAGTTTGTCTCTCTTCTGGGCCCCTCGGGATGCGGTAAATCCACCACGCTTCGCTGCATCGCGGGGTTCGAGGATATCACCGGCGGGCAGATCCTGTTCGACGGGCGTGATATCTCGCGCAAGTTGCCCGAGGAACGCGATATCGGCATGGTGTTCCAGTCCTATGCGCTTTTCCCGCATATGACGGTCGCGCAGAATCTGGCCTTCGGGTTGCAGATGCGCAAGATCGCCAAATCCGAGATCACGCGCCGTGTCGCGCGCGCCCTCGATATGGTGCAGCTCACCCCCTATGCCGAGCGCTATCCCAAGGCGCTGTCGGGCGGCCAGCAGCAGCGTGTGGCGCTGGCACGGGCTCTGGTGATCGAGCCTGCGATCTTGCTGCTGGACGAGCCTCTGGCCAATCTCGATGCCGCATTGCGTGACGAGATGCGCGGCTTTATCCGCGACCTGCAGCGCCGTGTGGGCATCACCACGATCTATGTCACCCATGACCAGAACGAGGCGATGACCATGTCCGACCGCGTGGTCGTGATGTTCAATGGTGAGATTGCCCAGCAGGGCAGCCCCGAAGAGGTCTATGACCGCCCGCAGACCGAGGCCATCGCGCGGTTTGTCGGCAATGCCAATATCCTGTCGCTGCCGGTCTCGGCAGATGGCGAGGGGGTGGATCTGCCGCAGGGACGCAACCTGCCGCTGGTGGGGGCGCATCTGCCCGCAGGGGCCAGCCTGCGTCTGATGGCGCGACCCGAGCAGATCGGCATTTGCGCGCCCGAGGAGGGCGATCTGGTGGGGCAGGTGATCTCCTGTGCCTTCAGCGGCGGGCATCTGGAATATGTCATCGAGACCGATCTCGGGCCGATGGCGGTGATCTCGCCCACGACCTATCGCGCGAATGAGGGCGAACGCGTGGGGCTCAGCCTCGATCCGGCACGGCTCTGGCCGCTCGGAGCGGACGCATGACGATCTCGCGCACGCGCTCCATGCTGTTGATCCTGCCGGCGGCCATTCTGGTCTTCGGCTTCATCATGCTGCCCTATATCTCGGTGCTGGTGATGAGCTTCCGGCTGCCGGGCGAGGGCCAGACGCCTTATGGCGAGGGCTTTGGTCTGATGGCCTACCGGTCCTTCTTCTCTCAGCCCTATTATCTCGACAGTCTGCCGCAGACGCTGTGGATGGGGGCGCTCACCACCTTCCTGTGTCTCGTGCTGGCCTATCCGGTGGCGCTGCATATCGCGCTGGCCTCGCGGCGCTGGCGGGGGCTTCTCTACGGGCTGGTGCTGTCGCCGCTTCTGGTGGGGATCGTGGTGCGCAGCTATGGCTGGACGATCCTTCTGGGCAATGCCGGTGTCATCAATACGGTTTTGCGTGACTGGGGACTGATTTCGCGGCCTATTCCACTGATGTATAATGATTTCGGCGTAATCCTTGCGCTGGCGCATGTGTTCTTGCCCTTCATGGTGCTGCCGCTTCTGTCGACGCTGTCCCAGATGGACCATTCGGTGGCGCAGGCGGCGCGTTCGCTGGGGGCGAAGCGCTTCACCGTCTTTCGTCGCGTGACGCTGCCGATGTCGATGCCCGGCATCCAGTCGGGCTGTATTCTGGTCTTCGTGCTGGCGGTCTCGTCCTATGTGACGCCCGCGCTGATCGGCGGGATGCGGGTGAAGACAACAACCATCCTCGTGGTGGATGCGCTTCTGGACCAGTATCAATGGCCGTTTGGTGCGGCGATGGCACTGGTGCTGGCGGTCTCGGCGGGGATTATCGTGCTGATCTTCTCGCGCCTGACGCGAATGAAGTGGAAATGACCATGCGGCTTGCCTCTCCCCTCCTGGGTCTGTTGCGCTTCGGCGTCTATGCCTTTTTGCTCGCGCCCATCGTCATCGTCGTGCTGGCCTCGCTCAATGCCGGAAACTTCCTGACCTTCCCGCCGCAAGGCCTGTCCTTGCGCTGGTTCTGGACCTTCCTGGGCAATAAGGTCTTCATCGACGCGATCATCTATTCGACCATCCTGGCGGGCTCGGCCACGGCGGTGTCGATGGTGATCGGCACGATGGCCGCGCTTTATGTGGTGCGCCATGCCGGGCCTGCGCGCGAGGGCTGGCGTATCCTGATGCTCCTGCCGCTGATCCTTCCCGAGATCCTGACGGCGATCGCGCTTTTGTTCTTCTTCTTCGAGATCGGGGTGGGGACCGAGCACAAGATCGCGCTCTTCACGGGCCATGTGCTGATGACGCTGCCCTTCATCTTCCTCAATGTGGTGACGGTGCTACAGGGGCGCGATGATGCCTGCGAGCTGGCCGCGCGCACCCTGGGGGCTACCCGCATGGTAGCCTTCCGCCGCATCACCCTGCCATTGATCGCGCCGGGTCTTGCGACGGGGGCGGTCTTTGCCTTCATCATTAGTTTCGATACTTTCGGCATCTCCTATATGCTCAAGGGCACGGGTTCTGCTCCTCTCCCGATCCAGCTCTATGATTACCTGCGCTTCAACTTCACGCCCGAGGCCGCCGCCGTTTCCACAGTATCGATCATCGTCTCTCTCGCCCTTGTCGTCGTGACGGACTTGCTGTTTGGCCGGAAATGACGCAGCAAGAACATCTTGGATGATTGCCGGATGATGGGACGCGGAGAGGTGTGATGGACGAGATAGGCGGGCCGTTGAAGCTGCGCTCGATCGGAGCGGAGATTGCAGACCGGCTGGAAGCGGCTATCGTCCGTGAGGCGTTCCGCCCCGGCGAGAAGCTGCGCGAGATCGAGATATGCGAGCGGTTCGGGATCTCGCGTTCGCCTCTGCGTGAGGCATTCCAGATCCTCGAAGGGCGCGGGCTGGTCGAACGCAAGCCCCGGCTGGGGACCAGCGTGACGCCCATGTCGCTCAAGGCGCTCGATGATATCACCCTGTGCCGGATCCCGCTCGAGGGCAGCTGTGCACGGCTTCTGGCCGAACATCCCGATCACGAGGCCATCGCGTTGCGTCTCGAGACCTGTCTTGGCGAGATGCGCACCGCATTGGTGGCGCAGGATCTGAGCGAGGGATTCGAGGCCAATGTCCGCCTGACCATGATGCTGCACGAGACCTGCGGCAATCCGGTTCTGGCGCGGCTTTTGCGTCAGCTCGATACCTCGGCGCTACGTTACCGCTATGGTGCCTATATCCGCGATGCGGGTATGCTGGAGCGGATGATCGAGGCCAATGCCGCGATGATCGCCGCGATCCGTGCGGGGAATGGCGATGCGGCCTCCGATCTGACCGAGGATCTGGTGCGCAGCGCATGGCAGGCCACGCGCCGTATCCATAGCGATGCGGGCCGCGCCTAAGCGGTCAGCTCGCCGAGATTGACGAAGACCTTCTCGAGAAGCAGGTTCATCACCAGCTGTTCCTCACGGGAAAACCCCGTGAAGGCATGGGCGAAGATCTCGTCGGCGATCTTGCGTGCGCGCATCCGCATCTCGTTTCCGGCATCGGTCAGGGTCACTTCGGTGACACGGCCATCGCTGGCCCGCGGTCCAGTCATCACCAGCCCCTGTGCCGTCATCCGCTGGATGATTTTCGTCGCCGTATTGGCCTTGATGATACAATGGGTCGAGATTTCCGAGATCGACAGTGCCTTGTCCTCGTAAAGCGACATCAGCACCCGCCAGTAGGCGATGTCCATCCCTTCGGCCTTCAGCCGTGCCTCCATCACCTGCATGTAGCGCGAGGACGTCTGTGTGATCCAGTAGAACGGCCATTCGGCTTTGTTGAAGCCGGCTTCATGCGGAGGAGGCGATGTGGTCATGGGCGGAACAGGTCTCTGGCAGATAGGGAAGGGCGGGCCTTGCAGTCCATACAACCTGATTTGCCGGACTGGCAATAATCCAGAGCCCGAAACAACCCGATTATGCGATTTCGTGAGGATCGATTAAAGCAAGAGGAGGTTAGAGCGGCGGCGATCTCAGGGAGGAGGAGGAGATCGCCGCCTGTTTCCAAGGCTCAGGGAGGAGGAGAGAGCCTTCGAAATTCTGGGCAGCGCTTGGCTGCGTTGGAGTTAAACTACCCAATGTGCCGCGTTGCAGAAAGCCCGATTCTTTGCAGAGCCGCCTTGCATCTGGTGCATGGCCCGCCATCGTGGCACCTTAATGGAAATCGCGGCTGGGAAAGAGCCGTTTGGCCTGCTCGCGCGGGTGGCGGGCCGAACCACGAGGCTGGGACGGGCGGGCGCGGGGCGCATCATCGGCCTGCGGTTGGGTCTGGCCGATCACATCTTCCAGCGGATGGCCCAGATCCGAGAGCCTGTGCGACAGATCCTCGATCCGTGCAGCGATCAGATGGGTGACGATTCCCTCGCGCTGCAGTTTGCCGGTCACGCGCAACAGGCGCCCTCCCATTACGGCGCGGCGGAACTGTTGATAGACCTTGGGCCAGACCACCACATTGGCCACCCCCGTCTCGTCCTCAAGCGTGAGGAACACCACGCCAGAGGCGGTGCCGGGGCGCTGGCGGGTGATCACGAGGCCGCAGATCTTGGTCAGACGCAAGGGCGCGTCCGTCAGCCGGTCATGGGGCAGGGTCTCGGGCAGGGAGGGGCGCAACAGCTCCATCGGATGGGCGCGCAAGGTCAGCCGCATGGCGACATAATCCTCCACCACCTCCTCGCCCAGATGCATATTGGGGAGCGTGACCACAGGCTCGCGCAGCCCTTCGCCATCAAGCGGGTCCGAAAACAGCGGCAAAGGCGCGGGCGCCCGGATCGCCTTCACCGCCCAGAGCGCATCACGCCGTGTCAGCCCCATCGCGCCGAAGGCATCGGCCTCGGCCAGCCGTTCCAGCACGGCAGGCGCGATGCCCGCCCTGAGCCACAGGCTCTCGGGGTCGGGGTAGCCATTGCCGCGTGCCCCCGTGATCCAGTCCGCATCCTCGGCGCGGAAGCCCTTGATCTGGCGGAACCCGAGCCGCAGGGCCAGCGTCCCATCGGCACGGCGTTCCAGCCGGTTGTCCCAAGCGGAATGGTTCACACAGATGGGCCGCACCTCCACCCCGTGCTCGCGCAGATCGCGCACGAGCTGGGCGGGCGCATAGAACCCCATCGGTTGCGAATTGAGAAGCGCACAGGTGAAGATCGCGGGATAGGTGCATTTGAACCACGAGGAGACATAGGTCAGCATGGCAAAGGCCGCCGCATGGCTTTCGGGAAAACCGTAATCGGCAAAGCCTTCGATCTGGGCGAAACAGGCCTCGGCCACCGCGTCGCTATAGCCGCGCGCCTTCATTCCGCGGACGAAACGATCGCGATGCTCGCCGATCGTGCCCATCCGCCGGAACGAGGCCAGCGAGCGGCGCAGCTTGTCGGCCTCTTCTGCCGTATAGCCCGCCCCGATCACTGCGATCTGCATGGCCTGTTCCTGAAAGAGCGGCACGCCCAGCGTCTTGCGGGTCACGGCCTCCAGCTCGGGACCGAAGGGCTCTGGCGCCTCCAGCCCCTGACGGCGGCGTATATAGGGTTTGACCATGCCGCCCTGGATGGGGCCGGGCCGCACGATGGCCACCTCGATCACCAGATCGTAGAACTCCTTCGGCTTCATCCGCGGCAGGAAGTTCATCTGTGCGCGGCTTTCCACCTGAAACACCCCCACCGCATCGGCGCGCTGGAGCATCGCATAGGTTGGTCCGTCGTCCTGCGGAACGCTGTCGAGGCTATGCCGGATGCCTTCGTGCTCCTCCAGCAGATCGAAACTCTTGCGCAGGCAGGTCAGCATGCCCAAAGACAGCACATCCACCTTGAGAATGCCGAGCGCGTCGATATCGTCCTTGTCCCATTCGATACAGGTGCGCCCCTCCATCGCGGCATTCTCGATCGGGCAGAGGTCATCGAGCCGCCCTTGGGTGATGATGAAGCCGCCCACATGCTGGCTCAGATGGCGCGGAAAACCGATGATCTCGCCAATGAGCCGCAATGTTAGCGCGAGGCGATGATCGCTCGGGTCGAGGCCCAGCTCGCGCACGCGGTCAAGGTCGGTTCCGGCATTCGACATCCCCCAGATATCGCCCGAAAGCCGCGCCGTGACATCCTCGCTCAGCCCCATCACCTTGCCCACCTCGCGGATGGCGGCGCGGGTGCGGAAATGGATGACGGTGGCGCAGAGCCCCGCCCGCTGGCGCCCGTAGCGCTGGTAGATCCACTGGATCACCTCCTCGCGCCGTTCATGCTCGAAATCGACGTCGATATCGGGCGGCTCGCCCCGATGGCGCGAGATGAACCGCTCGAAGACCATCCCGATCATATCGGGAGAGACATCGGTGATGCCGAGAAGGTAGCACAGGATCGAATTGGCCGCAGAGCCCCGCCCCTGACACAGGATGCCACGGCTGCGTGCCTCGGTCACGATATCATAAACGGTCAGAAAATAGGGCGCGTAGCCCAGATCGCCCACCAGTTCCAGCTCCTTGGCCATCAGCCCGTAGACCCGCGCCGTTGCCCCGCGCGGATAGCGCCGCGCCAGCCCCTCCTGCGCCAGCCGTTCGAGGCGGGTCTGGGGTGTTTCCTCGCCGGTCTCCTCGAGCGGATATTGGTAGCTCAGCTCGCTCAGGCAGAAGCTGCAGCGCGCCGCGATTTCGAGACTGCGTTTAAGCGCTGCCGGATGGCGGTGATAGAGCCGCGCCATATCGGGCGCGCCTTTCAGGCGGCGTTCGGCATTGGGCAGGGCGCGTGTGCCGATACCGTCGATCTTCATCCCCTCGCGCAGGCAGGTCAGCACATCGGCCAGCTGGCGGCGATGGGCGCGGTGCATGAGCACATCGCCCACCGCCACCATCGGCGCCGAGGCCCGTAGCGCCAGACCTGCGCAGGCATCGAACCACGCCTGATCCGAGCCGTCATAACGCGGCGCTGCGCCGGTAAAGACATAGCCCGGATAGCGGCGCTGCATCCGGCCCAAGGGGCGGGCGGCCAGTGCAGGATCGGCGGGGGGCAGGGCGATGAGGATCACCCCCTCGCAGTGCTCCAGCAGATCGGCCAGCTCCAGATGGCACTCGCCCTTTCCCGCGCGCCTTTTACCAAGGCTGATGAGCCGCGAGAGCCGCTGATAGGCGGCCAGATCGGTGGGCAGCGCCACCCATTCGACCGGATCATCGCGCAGCACCAGCCGCGCCCCCACGATGAGCCGCGGTAGTCTGGGCGCGGGCGGCACCGGCAGATCCTTGGGCTGGCCCATCTCCTGGCGCGAACAGGTATCGACCTGCGAAGAAGATCGCACCCGCAGGCTTTGTGTCATCTCCTCGCGCAGCGCCTTGAGCGCCGAATAGGCCCGCACCACACCCGCCAGAGAGTTGCGGTCGGTGAGGGCAATCGCCTCGAGCTCCAGCTCGGTCGCGCGCAGCATCAGCTCCTCGGGATGCGAGGCACCGGTGAGGAAGGTGAAATTAGAGGTGACACAGAGTTCGGCATAGCTCATGCGAATTCTCCCTGGACGAACCATGCGGGATTTTGCGGCGTATAGAACAGCCAGAGCCTGCGGCCCTCGCGCGTGTCCACCTGCCAGTAATCGCGCAGCCCCGCATGGCGGCCCTCATCGGGCAGCCACCATTCGGGGGCGATGCGTTCGGGGCCGGTGGTGCGACCGGTCTCGAAGCCCATGCGCCGCCAGCGGAAACGGGCGGGCGGGCGCGGGGTCTCCTCTCCCATGGTGCCGGTGACCGGCTCGGGCGGGAAAATCTGCACGGGGCGCGGGCGGGGCGCGCTCCATGCCGGATCGGGCGTGCTGAAGGCGGCGGCCGCAAGGGTGAAGGCGCGTTCGGGGATATGGCTTTCGGCGGGCAGGAAGCGCTGGATGTTCTCCAGCCCGATCCGTGTGCCCAGACGGGTTACCAGATCGTCTAGCTGGTCGGGATTATGGCGCGCATGGCCCAGCTGGACCATAGCCAGAGGTTCGATCCCCACCGCTTCGAGGCGCAGCATATCGATGCCGAACCCTGCATCGACTTCCGCCACCCCGCGCGCGAAAAGCGGCAGGATACGGGCGGGATCGCGCATGGGGGCAGCCAGACGCAACTCGACCTGCTGGCTCGCCTGATCGACACGGCGCAGCGTCAGGAGCAATCGGCGTGCGCCTTTCTCATGGCGGGCGAGCTTGTCGCAAAGCGGCACCAGCAACCGCTCGACCCCGCCCATGACATCGGCGCTGAGCCCGATCGGCTCGGGCAGGCTCATGCGGGTGGCAAAGCTGGGGGCTTCCTCCTCGGGAGTGACCGGTTCGGGCATGATGCCCATCGCCTGATCGAGCCGTTCCATCAGCCCCACCCCGAAACGCCGCGCCAGAGGCGCGCGGGCCGCGCTCTGCAGATCGCCGATCTGGCGCAGCCCCAGCCGCTGGAGGGCGGTGACAGTCTGCGGATCAATCCGCAGCGCGGCCACCGGCAGCTCGGCCAGATCCTGTATATGTCCTTGCCCGTAATGCGCAAAAGCCCATGCCGCGCCGCGGGTATGTCCGGCCCCCAACCGCAAGGTCAGACCGGTGCGGAGCGCGCGCGCGCGCATATCCTCCAGCATCTGCGCCTCGCCGCCAAAGAGATGCGTGGAGCCCGTCACATCCAGCACCAGCCCATCCGCGCCCTCGCGCCCGACCCAAGGACAATAGCGCAACGCCCATCGGCGCAGCCCCGACAGGAAACGGGCATCGAGATCGGGGCGGGCAGGGGCAGTGAGGAGATCGGGGCAGAAGGCACGGGCATCGGCCGCACTCATCCCGCACGCCAGACCTGCCTTCTCGGCCGCATCGTTCAGGCAGCTGAGGCGCTCGGCATTGACCACGCGAAGCGTCAGTGCGAAGGGGCCCGTGACGGAAGAGCCGCGTAAAACGCGGTCTGTGGCCAGTCTTGGAAACCACATGCTGATGATGCGTCTGTCCTGTGCAGCAAACATGACAGGTCCTTTTTGTTCCTGTTATGTTCTTATAATTTTATCGATCCGGAGAGTCGAGGATTCGCTTTGGCACCGAGGCGGATCCGCGTCTCCGTTGAGGGATGGTCCCTGCATTTCGGGAATTGTTTACCACGTTCTCCAAAAACGTGTGCCGATAAGGGATAAAAAACTTTTGGTTGTCATCCTGCTGCCGACATCAATCGCGGGAAGGGATGAGAATGATCAAGTCATTTTGGGGTGCGCTGACGGCAGCATCCGTCATTGCGGCGGCGCCGGTCTGGGCAGAGCAGGGTGTGACCGACAGTTCGGTGAGCTTTGCGCAGGTGGCGGCAATGGAGGGGCCTGCAGCCGCTCTGGGGACGGGGATGAACCTTGGCATCAAGGCCGCCTTCGAAGAGGCTAATGCCGCAGGCGGCGTCAACGGGCGCAAGGTTTCGGTCGAGGGCTTCGACGATGGCTACGAACCCGACCGCTCTGTCGAGCAGGTGCGCAGCGTCATCACCGGCAACGACTATCTGGGGCTGATCGGTCCGGTCGGCACCCCCACGACACAGGCCACACAGCCCTTGGCCACCGAGGCGGGCATGCCCTATATCGGCCCGTTCACCGGTGCGGGCTTCCTCCGCGACCCCAAATTGACCAATGTGGTGAATATCCGTGCGACCTATGGCGCCGAGACCAAAGTCTGGATCGATTATCTGGTGGGCACTCTGGGCCTGAAAGATATCGCCATTCTTTATCAGGATGACGGGTTCGGCCGCGTCGGGCTCGAAGGCGTGACCAAGGCGTTGACCGATCGCGGTATGTCGCTGGTGGCAGAGGGCACCTACACCCGCAACACGGTCGCGGTGAAGACCGCGCTTCTGGATATCCGCAAGGCCAATCCGCAGGCCGTTGTGATGGTGGGGGCCTATAAACCCATCGCGGAATTCATCAAACTGGCCCATAAGATGAAGATGGATGCGGTCTTCGTGAATATTTCCTTCGTGGGGTCCGATGCGCTCTCCAAAGAGCTCGGAGCAGAAGGCGAGGGCGTCATTATCAGCCAGGTCGTGCCCTTCCCGTGGGATGACAGCCTGCCGCTCGTGAAGCAATATCAGGCCGCCCTGAAAACGGTCGCGCCCGATGCTGCACCGGGCTTCGTGACGCTCGAAGGCTATATCACCGGCCGTGTTGCATTGGCTGCGCTCGAAAAAGCGGGGACCGATGTGACCCGCGAAAGCTACCTAGCCGCATTGCAGGATCTGGGCACACTCGATCTGGGGGGCTTCTCGCTCACTTATGGCGCCGGCGACAATCAGGGCTCGGATGACGTGTTCCTGACCGAGATTCAGGCGGATGGCTCCTTCAAACCGCTCGCATTGGGCGATGGCTGATATCTGATAGCTGCCCCCGCTTGTAGATCAAGCGGGGGACATCGATCTCTCCGATTTCTAGAGTTTGGAAAGTTCTCTGCATGCCACTGGCGAAGAAGTTATTTGGAAGTATCATGCTGCGCGTCATGATGATCATTGCCGTTATCGGTGCGATGACAATCACCGCAGTGGTCATTGGATGGACCGTGTTCCAGTCCATTTCAGGTGCAGTGACGGACTTTACAGCAAACCGTTTGCCGCTTTTGCAAGATAGTGCTCGAATTACAGCAACGGCAGGCAAGATGCGGGGACATCTGATTGATCTGATGACGGCCCCGTCTGCAGAGGCGCTGCGCACGATCGGAGAAGAGACCGAGAAAACGCTTGATGAGACAAGAGAGATCATCTCGGGTCTGCCGGCGGAGCGCCAGCAGGCATTGATGGACGCTTTAGCCAAAACCGATGCCGCCCTGAACACCCTGCGTGCCGCGCGCGCCGACGAATACCAGCAAGAGGAGATGATTTCCCATGCTGTCGAAGAGGCGGCCGGGCTTGAGGTCGATGTCGCCACGGCGCTGGCGGATGCGGTAGACAACGCCTATTTCGACATGGTCCTGAGCGGGGAGGACACGATATCCCAAGTGGATGAAAACCTGACAACCCTTTTGGATCAGGATGTAGCGCAGCTGACGACCGCTTTACAGGCACGGGCGGAAATGAACCTGATCTCGGGACTTGCGCTGAGCGCGGTACAGACGGCAGATCCAGCGATCCGGTCCATTCTGGCGGATATTGCGCAGGCCTCGAGCAACAGCCTGACGGAGCTTTTGCAAGACCTGGCAACATCCGAGCAGACGCAACCTGCCGCCGCCGCAGTCACAAATTTGCAGACCCGCCTGATGCCCGTCTTTACCTCATGGAGTGCGGCGAGCTCCGTGGATACCGCCGAAATCTTCGAGTTGCGGCGCCTGGCAGAACTCGAACTCAACACGGCCCTTGATGATATCGGCTTCGATCTGATTATTAAAGGTGACGATACAAAAACGGCCAACCAGACGGCGTTACGTTCCCTTCTGGACGAACAGGTCCGGATGATCCGGAACATGGGCGCATTGGACGCTAGCACGAAGCACTTCTTTGCCGAGGCGCTTCACACCGCCTTGGCACGAGACCCGCTCGAGTTGGCACGCCGGCAAAGCGTACTCGTGACAGCGGGAAGAGAGCTGACCGCCCTTAGTGCGACCGCAGATCCCGAACTACAGGGCCGGATCGGCCATCTGGTAAAACTGGCGGACCCCGAGACCGGACTTGCGGCCAACCGTGCCCTCGGTTTTGCGGCAAGCACCCGTGCGGGCGAAGCCCAGATAGATGCCGCGCAAAACGTCACGGAAATTGCCGATCTGATTGCAACGGAGGCGAATGGTGCACGCTCAGCCATCATCGAAATTTCCAAGATGATATCGGCAGACGTCTCGTCCGCACAGACGCAGATTGGCGGCATCGGTATACTTGCTCTTATCATTATCGTGATCGCTCCGGCATTTGCATGGGTCATGATCATCAAGCCGCTCAATCTGATCACACGCGTGACGGAACGCCTTTCCCAAGGCGATCTGGCTCCGGTAAACGGGCTGCCCAGTAGCGGCGAGTTGGGCCGGTTAGCAACGGCCCTATCGATTTTCCGCAACAACGCACTTGACCAGAAACGCCTGCAACAGGAAGAAAAAGACCGCGAACTCGCAGATCGTGCCCGCGAGAAAGCCGCTGCCGAGGAGGCGCGCCGCCGAGAAGAGGAAGAAGAGGCCCGCGAGAAACAGCGTCAGGCCGATGAGGATGCGCGCGCGCGGGAGGATGCTGCGCGGATCGAGGCGCAACGTCAGCAGGAAGAGGCTCGACAGGCACAGCAAGCCCGCGAGACGAGACAGGTCGTCACGGCCCTCGCCCAAGGGCTGGCCGCTTTGTCGCAAGGTAATCTCGCGCATCGCATCAACGAAGAATTTCCGACCGATTACGAAGCCTTGCGCCATGACTTCAATGTTGCGATCGGTAATCTGGGCGAGGTCATCCGGCAGGTGACGGATTCTGTGTCGGTTATCGGCGCCTCGTCCACGGAGATCGCGCAAGCCTCCTCCGATCTATCCCGGCGCACGGAATCCACCGCGGCCACGCTCGAAGAAACAGCTGCGGCGCTGAATGAGTTGACGGCCTCCGTTTCGTCTTCGACCGAAAGCGCAAAACGTGCGAATATGCGGGTCATATCGGCCCGTGAAAGTGCCGAAACGAGCCGAAGCATCGTTACCGACGCCGTCTCTGCAATGGGCAGCATCGAACATTCGTCACAGGAAATCAGCAAGATCACCTCGGTTCTCGACGATATCGCATTCCAGACTAATTTGCTTGCGCTCAATGCAGGGGTCGAAGCAGCACGGGCGGGTGAAGCAGGGCGTGGGTTTGCAGTCGTGGCGTCCGAAGTGCGCGCCCTTGCATTACGGGCGGGAGAGGCCGCCAGCCAGATCAACGGTCTGATCGCTGCATCGAACAGCCATGTTCAGAACGGCGTGGCCTCGGTTGGTCAGGTCAGCGAAGCGCTGGAGAATATCGTAAGTTTCGTGAAAGAAATCTCGGAGAATGTCGCGGGGATCTCCGCAACATCGGATGAGCAGCTCTCGGGGATTGGCGAGATCAATTCCGCGGTCGGACAGCTGGACGGGACGACTCAAAAGAATGCAGCGATGTTCGAGGAGACAGCAGCGGCCTGCGGCGCGCTCGAACGCGAAGCGTTGCAACTGACACAGGTCGTGGACCGCTTCCATATTCCGCTCACCGATACGGGTCTGGGAGATCACGATGGGTTCGCGCAAGATGTTGCATAATGCCTGGAAGACCAACTCGGGCTCAGGTTCCATGTGATGGTGTGGTTCCAAAGGGGGCTTGAACTTACTGTCGGGTCGCGCAGGCCGGTCTATTCTTCGGTCTGCTTCCTTCGGATAGCGGCTCGTGCAAGGGCTTACGAAGGCCGAGACCACATGCCTGCTGCTCTTGGCCCATATGGACCAAGGCAATGCGCTAACAATGGCCGTGGCATTGTTGTTATATCGTCGAGAGCCCCTGCGATGTAGCCGCATTTCTACTTGCGTGTGCATTGGATGGGATCAGCTAGACATCGGCAGGCCGCGATGTACACGATCGCGCAAGAACTCGGTCCGGAAGCTCGGCCTCTGACGCCCTTACAGATATTCCCGAAGCTTCATACCTGCTATCGGTCTTACCCCTCACCACAATGGTGACGGCGATGCTGATGAACTCAGCTGGCGCACTTTGATCCTGTTCGTATCGATCCGGAGAAAGGGCCGGTGCCCTCGATGGGTGGTGTCATGAAAAGGCCGACACAATCATCGCCTGTATCAGATTATCTGCGGATCGCCTCGAAACGCTATGAACATAGGCCTCCTCATTAATAGCGATCCGCGCCTTTGCGATCGCTCGACGTGTCCTTAGAGAAAGACAGCCGATACGCACCGGTCCGCGCCAATATCGAACTCCATCAGGTGCTCCGCAGTGACGCCAATCATCTCGCCCAACAAACCGGTATCGCGGCTCAGCGCGAGAAGCGCGAAGGCTCATCATGGATTTGCTTATCAGGTTTCTGGGATCTGATGATGTTTCAGACCCCCTCACAAAAAATCTGATGGCCATCGGAGCTCCATCACCCTCCCCAGAATAAGATCGAGGGTCTGGCACGACCAGTTGGACCTCCATCTCGTCGAGAATATGGATGCGGTGCCGTAGGTTGCCATCGAGTGACTCTGGTCTTGCAAAAACAAGTGTCCCAACATGGGGAACGGCGGGACAATGCCCGCCCATAAACCGAAAATGGCTGTCGAAATTCTATGATCCACCCCCGCAAAAATCGTGGCGGGCGCATGTCATAAAACACGGGGCAGAATCTCTTCTATCCCGACCGATTGTAATGTCTCAGAAAAGCGCGCAATCGCAAAAGAATAGTCGCGCTGTCTTCCATCAGAGGGCGCGGGAGCGTCTTGCCGGACCGGCCACGCGGCAACGGGCTGGCTTGCGACCGTTCAGCATAGGATTTCCGGCTATCCCGCAGGAAACTTGCAGATTTGATAGAAAATGAAAGCCTGATGATGACAGTATTTCATTTTCTGCTGAACTTCCGGCATCAGTAGAGCCGAGGAGACATGTGGGGCTTTTGCTCGGGGAGGGGAAACAGATGGGCAGACCGACGATTACGGATCTGGCGCGCGCCGCTGGGGTCAGTGTGGCGACAGTCGATCGCGTGCTCAACGGGCGCTCGCCCGTGCGCGAGGAGACCGCCAAGAAGGTTCATCAGGCGGCCGTAACTATCGGCTATCATGGCAGCAATATGATCCGGCAGCGCATTCTGGCGGACCGGCCGACCCTGCGCCTTGGGGTGGTGCTGCAAAAACCCAGGCATAGTTTCTATCTCGAATTCATCAGCGCCTTCGAGCGGCAGGTGCAGGCGATCCTGACCCGCCGCATACAGCTTGTCTTCCATCATCCTCAATCGACGGATCCGGCGGAGTTGGCCGATATTCTGGAGGGCCTGACCGGCCGGGTCGATGCGGTTGCAGCCACAGGCGTCGACCATCACCGGATCACGGCGGCCGTGGGGGTGCTCAAGGCCGCGGGTATTCCGGTGTTTTCGCTTTTGTCGGATTTCGCGCAGGGGGTGCGCGAGAGCTATTTCGGCATGAACAATCTCAAGATCGGACGGCAGGCGGGATGGTGTATCTCGAAGATCAGCAAGCGGCCCGGCAAGGTCGCACTGTTTATCGGCAGCTCGCGCTATCATGGGCATGTGATGCGCGAGACGGGGTTTCGCTCCTATCTGCGCGATGTGGCCCCCGAATTCGAGATGATCGACACCCAGATCAATCTGGAAACGCGGGCATTGACCCATGAGGCGACGCTGGAACTGCTCGACCGACATCCCGATCTCTGCGGCCTTTATGTGGCGGGAGGCGGGATGGAGGGCGCGATCTCGGCGCTCCGCGAGACGCGCGGGCCGGAGGAAGTCCTGCTGATCGTGAACGAGTTGACGCCGGAATCACGGCTGGCCCTTCAGGACGGCTATGCCGCAATGGTCTTTGGCACTCCGATCGAGGATCTGGTGCGCGAATTGCTCGATGTCATCGTTTCGACCCATGAGAATGGCACGGCTGCCGTTCCGGGGCAGCGGTTCTTCCCGCCGCAGCTGTGGACCTCGGAGATTGTATGATGATGGGTTTCTTTCATTTCCGCTGTCTCTATCTCTCACGAATGAAGCGCCATGACGTTTCAACATGATTGACGGATGTTAACGGAATAGGGATCTTTCCCTAGCGCCAAAGCGGAGAGGAGCCGCTGCGGTGCTATCGGGGCATGTATCGCGCCGCATGGGAGCGGCCCGTAGTCCCGATCATCCGGCAAGACCTGAGCGACGCTGCCGGACGTCGTATCTGGAGGAGAACATATGAAAACGCTTTTGGTATCGACCGCTTTGGCGGCATCGATGGCTGGTGCCGTGCATGCAGAGAATATCGGCGTGTCCATGGCCCTGTTCGACGATAATTTCCTGACCGTGCTGCGCAACGGGATGATTGGTTATGGCGAGGGGCTCGAAGGGGTGACCCTGCAGGTCGAGGATGCCCAGAATGATGTGGGCAAGCAATTGAACCAGATCCAGAATTTTGTGGCGCTTGGCGTTGATGCGATCATCGTTAATCCGGTGGATACTGACGCCACGATGGCCATGAGCCAGGCCGCAGCCGATGCCGGCATTCCGCTCGTCTATGTCAACCGCATTCCGGTCAATCTCGACCAGCTTCCCGATAACCAGGCCTTTGTAGGCTCGGACGAGAAGGAATCGGGCACGCTGGAGGCGCAGGAAGTCTGCCGCCTTCTGAAAGAACAGGGAAAGGGCGAGGGTGCCAAGGCGCTGGTGATGATGGGGGAGCTGTCCAATCAGGCGGCGCGGATGCGCACGCAGGACATCCATGACGTGATCGCAACCGATGACTGTTCGTTTATCGAGATCGTCGACCAGCAGACCGCGATGTGGTCGCGCACGCTGGGCACCGACCTGATGACCAACTGGCTTTCGGCGGGCCTGCAATTCGATGCGGTGATCTCCAATAACGACGAGATGGCGATCGGGGCCATTCAGGCGCTGAAAACCGCAGGCATCCCGATGGAGGATGTGGTCGTGGGCGGGGTCGATGCCACGGCCGATGCGCTGACCGCCATGTCACAGGGCGATCTGGATGTGACCGTCTTCCAGAATGCGGCGGGGCAGGGGCGTGGCGCGGTTGATGCGGCACTCAGCCTTGCGCGCGGCGAGGATCTGGAGCGCACTGTCTATGTGCCCTTCGAGCTCGTCACCCCCGACAATCTTGCCGATTACACCGCCAAGAACTGAGGCCCAGAGGGGGCGTCCGCGCCCCCTTTCCGTATGCGAGAGGGAGGATCACATGCCAGATGGTGCCAAGGCCTTTGCCCACGAACCCTATCAGGGCGAGTATATTCTGGAAGTCGATAAGGTTCGTAAGGAGTTTCCCGGCGTGGTGGCGCTCGATGATGTGCAGCTGCGCATCCGTCCGGGCACGGTCCATGCGCTGATGGGCGAGAACGGCGCGGGCAAATCGACGCTGATGAAGATCATCGCCGGTGTCTATACGCCCGATCGCGGCGAGGTGCGTTTTGCGGGGCGGCCTCTGGATATCAAGACGCCCGTTGATGCGCTGAACTCCGGTATCGCGATGATCCATCAGGAGCTGAACCTGATGAACACCATGACGGTGGCCGAGAATATCTGGATCCGGCGCGAGCCGAAGAACGGGTTCGGTCTGGTCGATCATGCGCGTATGCGGGCGATGACGCAGGCGCTGTTCGACGATCTGAATATCGGGCTCGATCCTGCGGCGATGGTGGGCGATCTGACGGTCGCGCAAAAGCAGATGGTCGAGATCGCCAAGGCGGTGAGCTACAATTCCGATGTGCTGATCATGGATGAACCCAGCTCGGCGATCACCGAGACCGAGGTCGAACATCTCTTCGCCATCATCCGCGATCTGCGCGCGAAAGGCGTGGGGATCGTCTATATCACCCATAAGATGAACGAGTTGTTCGAGATTGCAGATGAGCTGACCGTCTTCCGCGATGGCCAGTATATCGCGACCGTCAGTGCCAGCGACGTGACCCGCGACGACATCATCCGCATGATGGTGGGCCGCGAGATCACCGATATGTTTCCCAAGATCGACTGCGAGATCGGGGAAACCATCCTCGAGGTCCGCGGGCTCACATTGCCGGGGACGTTCCATGATGTCAGCTTCAGCCTGCGCCGGGGCGAGATCCTCGGGCTGGCAGGGCTCGTGGGGTCGGGGCGCTCGAATGTGGCCGAGGCGATCTTCGGTGTGACCCCTGCCGCTTCGGGCGAGATCCTGATCGACGGGGTGCCCGTCGCGATGGCCTCGCCTCAGGTGGCGATGGAACACGGGCTGGCCTTCCTGACCGAGGATCGCAAGGAGACGGGCTGTTTCCTGCAACTCGACTGTCTGGCCAATATCCAGATGGCGCTTCTGACGCGCGACAAGGTCAGTGGTCTGGGTTTTGTAAAACAGAAGGAAATCAAGGCGCTGGCCGAAGATTATGCCGCCAAGCTGCGGGTGAAGACCCCCAATCTGGCGGAGACGGTGGAAAATCTCTCGGGCGGAAACCAGCAGAAGCTGCTGATCGCGCGCTGGCTTCTGACCAATCCGCGCATCCTCATTCTCGACGAGCCGACGCGCGGGATCGATGTGGGCGCGAAATCCGAGATCCACCGTCTGATCACCCAGCTGGCAGGGCAGGGGGTGGCGGTGCTGATGATCTCGTCGGAACTGCCGGAGGTCTTGGGCATGTCGGACAGGATCATGGTGATGCATGAAGGCCATGTGAGTGGCTTCCTTGATCGGGCGGAGGCCGATCAGGTGCGTGTGATGGAGCTTGCGGCGAAATAACGCCGCAAGTCAGGGGAGTTAGGGAGGAATGCCATTATGGCGACGCAAGATGTAAATATGGAGGATGCGCGGGGCACGGCGCATCGCAAGTTGCCGCAGGAGGTGAATATCCTGTTGGTGCTTGTCGGGATTGCCATTGTTTTCGAGATTTTGGGCTGGGTCTTTCAGGGGCAGTCCTTTCTGGCCAATATCGACCGTCTGAAGATCATGATCCTGCAGGTCTCGGTGGTGGGGATCATCGCCGTGGGGGTGACGCAGGTCATCATCTCGGGGGGGATCGACCTGTCCTCGGGCTCGGTCGTGGGGGCCGTCGCGATGGTCTCGATGTCCTTCGCGCAATCGGCGGAATATGCGCGGGCGGTCTATCCGGCGCTGACCGATATGCCGGTGATCGTGCCGATCCTGATCGGGCTTGCTTGCGGGGCGGTGGCCGGTTTCATCAATGGCTGGCTTATCGCCTATACCAAGATCCCGCCCTTCATCGCGACTTTGGGGATGATGGTGGCGGCGCGCGGTTTTGCCAAATGGTATACCAAGGGACAGCCGATCTCTTTCCCCACCGAGAGCTATGCGATGCTCGGCAGGGGAATGACGCCCGTCTATATCTTCATCGCGGTGGCTGTAATCTTCCATATCGCGATGAAATATACCCGCTATGGCAAGTTTACCTATGCGATTGGCGCCAATCCGCAGGCCGCGCGTGTCTCGGGGATCAATGTCGAGCGCCATATTATCAAGCTCTATATGGTCGCGGCCATGCTTGCCGCGCTTGCGGGCATCGTGGTCGCCGCCCGCGGCCAGACCGCGCAGGCCGGCATGGGCCTGATGTATGAACTCGACGCCATTGCGATGGCGGTGATCGGCGGCACGTCTCTGGCAGGTGGACGCGGCTCGATCATCGGGACCTCGATCGGCATGGTGATCTTCGGGGTCATCATCTCGGGGTTCACCTTCCTCCGGCTCGACGCCTATTACCAGGAAATGATCAAGGGCGTGATCATCGTGGCCGCCGTGGTCGTGGACACCTACCGCCAGAAAAAACGCATCAAGAAATAACCTCCCCCGCGGGGCGGCGAGAGGCCGCCCCGTGTGAGCCATGACGATTATCTATCAACGGGAGAGAGACAATGAAGACCAGACTTGCAGCCCTCGCGCTAGGCACTGCCCTGACGGCGGGGATGGCCCATGCCGAGACAACCGTGGGTGTGTCGATGACCAGTTTCGATAACCCCTTCCTCACCATTCTGCTGGACGGTATCCGCAGCGAGGCCGCGACCCATTCCGATCTGACGCTCTCGGTCGAGGATGCCCAGCTCGATGTGGCCCGCCAGCTCAATCAGGTGCAGAACATGGTGGCCAATGGCGTCGATGCGATCATCGTCAATCCGGTGGATGGGGCGGCCACGCCCGCGATGACGGCGGTCGCGCGCGATGCGGGCATCCCCATCGTCTATGTCAACCACCCGCCCGCCGAGCATGAGAACATGCCCGAGGGCGCCTCCTTCGTGGGCTCCGACGAGAAACAGTCGGGCACCATGCAGACAAAGGCCGTCTGCGAGATGCTGGGCGGGAAGGGCAAGGTGCTGGTGCTGATGGGCCCTCTGGAGAACGAGGCCTCGATGGTGCGCACCCGCGACATCGAGGAGGTGATCTCCCAAGCCCCCTGTGACGGGATGGAGATCGTCGACAAGCAGGTGGGCAACTGGAACCGCACCCAAGGCGCGGATCTGACCACCAACTGGCTGACGGCGGGCATCCCCTTCGATGCGATCATCTCGAATAATGACGAGATGGCGATCGGGGCGATCCAGTCGCTGCGCGCGGCAGGGGCCGATATGGACCGGATCGTGGTGGCCGGTATCGATGCCACGCCCGACGGGCTGGCCGCGATGCGCGCGGGCGATCTGGATGTGACCGTGTTCCAGAACGCGACGAAACAGGGGCAGGTGACGTTGCAGACCGCGCTCGACATGGCCGCGGGCCAGAGTGTCGAGGGCAATATCTGGGTGCCGTTCGAGCCCGTCACCCCCGACACGCTCGACCAGTATAACTGACACAGCGTGGCGGGGCCTGCCCGCCACAAGACGACCGGAGTTTTCATGAAACATACGCTAGACCCGCATATGATCCGCCATCTTTCGCTGGAGGAGACCTGCCGCAAGACCGCCGAGCTGGGTTACGATTATATCGAACTCTCGCCGCGCCCCGATTTCCTGTCCTGGTGGACGCGCCCCAAGGTCTATCCCGAGCGGATTGCCAGCTTCAAAAAAGCGCTGAAGGACCATGGCGTGGGTCTGGCGACGCTGCAGCCGATGTATCGCTGGGCCAGCCCCTATCCCGATGAATGGGAGAACGCGATCGACAACTGGAAACGCGCCATCGAGATCGCGATCGAGATGGACTGCCCGATGTTCGTCTCCGAATTCGGCCGCGGAGGCTCGCCCAACCGCTCGCTGAATGACCGTTCGGGCGTGCACCGCCCCGAGACCTGCGAGATGCAGTTCTTCCGCGCGATGGATATCCTCGTGCCGATCCTCGAGCGGGAGGGGCTGACCCTGTCGCTGGAAGCCCATCCCGAAGACTGGCTCGAGGAGATCGCGCCGGCCATCGATATCATCAAGACGATCAATTCGCCCGCGGTGAAGGCGTCTTTCATCGCGCCGCATACCTTCTTCTACGGCCCCGATATGGAGGCGAACCTGCGCGCCACGGCGGGCCATCTGGTCCATGTGCGTCTGGCCGACACCTATGACCATAACAAGTCGTCGGAGCTGCGCTATATCGTGAACCCGCCGGAATCCAAGGTGCGGGTGCACCAGCATCTGGATATCGGGCAGGGCGAGATCGACTGGGATCTCTTCTTCAAGACACTGGCCGATATGGAGTTCGACGGTGTGCTGTCGAATTGCGTCTTTGCCTGGGAGGACCGCGCCGAGGCGAGCGCCGCCTCCATGCTGGCCTCGACCAAAAGCTATATCGCGAAATATTTCTGATAAGGATCAATCCTATGACCGTAAGAGTAGGTGTTATCGGCACCGGCATGATCGGGCGCGATCATACGCGCCGTCTGCAACAGGTTCTGGCAGGGGCCCACGTGGTGGCGCTGGCCGATTACAGTTTCGATGCGGCCCGCGCCGCGCAGGCCGATCTCGCGCCCGAAGCCACCGTCTATGCCACGGGCGAGGAGCTGATCGCAGCTGCGGATGTGGACGCCATCCTCGTCACCTCGACGGGCTCGACCCACGAGGCCTATGTTCTGGCCGCGATTGCCGCGGGCAAACCCTGTTTCTGCGAGAAGCCGCTGGCCACGACCGCCGAGGGGGCCAAGCGCATCGTCGATGCGGAAGTGGCGCATGGCACACGCCTCGTGCAGGTCGGGTTCATGCGCCGCTATGATGCGGGCTACCGGATGCTCAAGGAGGTGGTCGACACCCAGATCGGCACACCGCTGATGGTCCATGCCGCCCATCGCAACCCGTCCGTGCCCGAAGCCTATCTGACGCCGATGGCGATCCATGACACGCTGATCCACGAGATCGATGTGCTGCGCTGGCTGCTGGATGATGACTATGTCTCGGCGCAGGTGGTGTTCCCGCGCGCCTCCTCGAAGGCCCATGCCAAGCTGCGCGATCCGCAGGTGGTTCTGCTGGAAACCGCCAAGGGCGTGCGCATCGATGTCGAGGTCTTCGTGAATTGCACCTATGGCTATGACATCCAGTGTCAGGTCGTGGGCGAGGAGGGGCTTGCCAATCTGCCCGAGCCGATGGCCATCACCAAGCGTCTGGGTGCCGAGCTGAAGAACGATATCCTGACCGACTGGAAGGACCGTTTCGTCGCGAGCTATGATGTCGAGCTGAAGGACTTCATCGCGGCCGCGCAGGCGGGCACCGCCTCGGGACCCTCGGCATGGGATGGCTATGTCGCGGCGATCACCTCCGATGCCTGCGTCACCGCACAGGATAACGAGGGCACGATCATCCCGATCACCCTGCCAACCCGCCCCGCTCTCTATAACTGAACCCTTTGCCAAAGGTGAGATCATGCGTTTTGCACTCAATCATATCTGCACACCGAAACTGTCGCTGGCCGAATTCTTTGCGCTGTGCCGCCGTCAGGGCGTGACCGAGGTCGAGATCCGTAACGACATTCCCGATATCCTGGGCACGATGGCCCCCGCCGAGGTGCGGGCGCTGGCCGAGGAATACGGGATCACGATCCTCTCGATCAACGCGCTCTATCCGTTCAATGTCTGGTCGGGCGACCTGCCTGCCCGTGCCGAGGCGATGGCCGATTATGCCGCCTCCTGCGGGGCCAAGGCGCTGGTGATGTGCCCGCTCAATGACGGCACGCCGGTCTCCTTCGAGGACACCGTCGCGGCGCTCCAGGCCATGAAACCGGTGCTCGAGGCGCGCGGCCTCACGGGGCTTGTCGAGCCGCTGGGCTTTCCGGTCTCTTCGCTGCGTCTGAAATCGGTGGCGGTGAAGGCCATCGAGGCGGCGGATGGCATGGGCACCTACAAGCTGATGCATGACACTTTCCACCATCATCTGGCCTCCGAGACCGAGTTCTTCCCCGAAATGACCGGTCTGGTGCATCTGTCGGGCGTGACCGATCCGGAGGTGGCCGTCGAGGATATGCTCGATGCGCATCGGGTGCATGTCGATGGCGCGGACCGGCTTGAAAATATCGCCCAGATCCGCAAGCTGATCGAGCTTGGCTATCAGGGAGCCTTCTCCGTCGAGCCTTTCGCGGAGGAGGTGCATCTGGCCAAGGATCCCGAGGCGCAGATTGCGGCGAGCCTTATCTATATGCGCAAGGCAGTCGCCGCCGCGGATGCCTGAAACGCGGTATCACCGCAGGTAAAAGCCCGGTCGGAAGCGTGGTCTTCCGGTCGGCCTATGGGCCTCACCAGCGCCCTGCAAGAATTGGACGGACATTATGAAACCATTGGATGTAATTACGATTGGTCGCGCTGGCGTTGACCTTTACGGCTCGCAGGTTGG
>NZ_JAYWLC010000018.1:0-87831 GCF_040297545.1 Thioclava kandeliae | reverse complement strand
CTGTCTTACGCTTCGCCGTCCAACGTTTGATGCTGTCTTCCATCGTCTTACTCATGGCTACGTTCTCCCTTGTAGCATGAGCAGGATTTCACTGGGTCAATACACCGCCGTAACCGAGCGAGAGAAGGGTACATATTTCGAACGTCTTGCCTGCGCATACCTGACAGCAGATCCGGTTCAGGCCGAGGAATATGAAGCCGTCTGGACTTGGGCGGATTGGGCCAAAGAGCGGGGCGAGAGTGGGAAGGACATCGGCATTGACCTAGTGGCGAAGCTTCGGAATGAAGATGGCTACGCGGAAATCCAGTGCAAGTTCTACAGCGCGAGACACCGCATCCAGAAGGGCGATATCGATAGCTTCATCTCGGCCTCCGGCAAGTCCCCGTTTGTCCGTCGTGTCATCATGGATACGACCGAGGTGGACTGGGGCAATAATGCTGAGGAGATGATCTCCGGGCAGTCTATTCCTGTTGTGCGGATCTCGCTGACCCATTTGCGTGAAAGCCAGATCGACTGGACCGCATTCGGGGTCAAGGGAGAAGCCGTCCTCTCCGAGAAGAAGAAGCTTCGGGCGCACCAAATCGAGGCTTTGGAGGCTGTCCGTTCGGGGCTTTCGGAGGCTGATCGTGGCAAGCTCATCATGGTCTGCGGCACGGGTAAGACCTTCACGTCCCTCAAGATCGCAGAAGACCTCGTGGGCAAGGGTGGGCGCGTTCTGTTCATGGTGCCGTCGCTTGCATTGATGTCCCAGACCGTGCGCGAATGGACCAATGATACGGAGACCTTGCTCCGGTCCTTCGCGGTCTGTTCGGATGGTCAGGTCGGGAAGCGTCGTGTGTCGAATGACGATACCGCCGAAATCGAGGCGCATGATCTCGTCTTCCCCGCAACGACCAACCCGCGCGTTTGGTCGAGAAGGCAGGCGAGACCGATCCTGAGCGGATGACGGTGGTCTTCTCGACCTATCAGTCTATCGGCGTCCTGAGCGAGGCGCAGAAGGTTGGATTGCCTCCCTTCGACCTGATTATCTGCGCACCGCACGACGGGCGCGACGCTGGCAGGCGACGAAGAGTCAAATTTCGTGCGCATCCACGATGACGCGTATGTCGCGGGTCGTAAGCGCCTTTATATGACGGCGACCCCGCGTATCTTCGGGGATGCGGTCAAGACACGCGCCGATGAAGAGGCGGCTGTCCTGTCCTCTATGGATGATGAAAGCCTTTATGGCAAAACCCTTCTGCATAAGGGCTTCGGCTGGGCGGTGCAGAATGGCTTTCTGACCGACTATAAGGTGATCGTCCTTGCAATGGACGAGGGTCTGGTCAGCGCGAACGTCCAGAAGCGTCTGGCGGATGAAAACTCCGAGCTGGACCTTGATGACGCAACGAAGATTATCGGCTGCTATAAAGCGTTGACCAAGCAGGATCTCCAGCAGGACATTACCTTCGATCCGCAGCCCATGAAGCGGGCGCTGGCCTTCTGCAAAAGTATCGCCGCCTCCAAGCTGATCCGGGACGAGTTCGCCAATGTGGTGGCCGAATATACCGGTGATGACGCGCTCATCGATGATGAAGCCCCTTCGGACCCGAACCGCCTCGATATCGAGATCGAGCATGTGGACGGCACGTTCAACGCCAAATCCCGCAACCAGCTCCTCGACTGGCTGAAGGCCGAGGCCGATGGCAATACCGCCCGCATCCTGACGAATGCCCGCTGCCTCTCCGAGGGCGTGGACATGTCAGCTCTGGACGCGATCATGTTCCTGCTTCCCCGCAAGTCCCTGATCGACGTGGTGCAGTCTGTGGGGCGCGTGATGCGCCGTGCAGAGGGCAAGCGGATGGGCTATGTGATCCTCCCTGTGGGCGTGCCTGCGGGTGTGGAGCCCGAGGTGGCGCTGAAGGATAACGAGCGTTACCGCGTCGTCTGGCAGATCCTCAACCCGTTCAGGGCGCATGACGAGCGCTTCGATGGCACCATCAACCAAGCTTCCCTCGGTCAGGACGTATCCGACCGTATTCAGATCGTCGGTGTCACCAAAGAATCCGAAGAGCTGAAATCAATCACCCATGAGGTGACCGATCTACCCACCCGCAAAGCCAAAGCCGAGGCAGGGCTCGGGCGCGGTGGCAATGAGGGCGATGCCGTCAAACCCGGACCAGCCCCCATCCAAGGCGAGCTTTTCATAGACGAGTTCTCCCGCGCCATCATGGCCAAGATCGTCAAGAAATGTGGCACCCGTGACTATTGGGAGGATTGGGCCACCAATATCGCCAAGATTGCCCAACGCCATATCTCGCGCATCACCGGCATCCTTGCCGAACCGGGCACGCCAGCACGCCAAGCCTTCGACAGCTTCCTTGCCGAGCTGCGCGATGACCTGAACGACTCGATCAGCGAACAGGACGCAATCGAGATGCTGGCTCAGCACCTCATCACGCGCCCCGTCTTCAAGGCGCTCTTCGGAGGTCACGCCTTCACCGACCAGAACCCTGTCTCCCGCGCCATGCAGCAGGTGCTGAACATTCTGGACGAGAACCGGCTCGAAAAGGAATCGAAAAACCTCGACAAGCTCTACGAAAGCGTCCGTAGCCGTGCGCATGGCATCACCGATCCGCAGGCCAAGCAGCGCCTGATCGTCGAGCTATATGACAAGTTCTTCCGCAACGCCTTCCCCCGCACGGCCGAGAAGCTGGGCATCGTCTATACGCCGGTCGAGATCGTCGATTTCATCCTGCATTCGGTCAACGAGATATTGCAGGAGCATTTCGGCCAGACGCTGGGCTCGCGTGGCGTCCATATCATGGACCCGTTCACCGGCACGGGCACCTTCATCACCCGCCTGCTGCAATCGGGGCTGATCGCGCCCGAAGAACTGGAGCATAAGTTCCGGCACGAGATCCATGCAAACGAGATCGTCCTGCTGGCCTATTACATCGCCGCGATCAATATCGAGGCCGTCTATCAGGGGCTGGCGCAAAGCAACGACTATGTGCCCTTCGAGGGCATCTGTCTGACTGACACTTTCCAGATGTATGAGGGCGCGGACGAACTGGCGCTTTACATGCCCGACAACTCCGAACGCCGGACCCGCCAGAAGGAGCTGGATATTCGCGTGATCGTGGGCAACCCGCCCTATTCCTCGGGTCAGAATAGCGCTAACGATAACAACGCCAATGTCAGCTATCTGGGATTGGACGGGCGGATTGCTGAGACCTACGCGGCACAGTCGACTGCGACATTGAAGAATTCGCTCTATGACAGCTATATCCGAGCAATTCGGTGGGCGTCGGACCGGATAGGGGATGCGGGGATTGTGGCATTCGTGACAAATGCAGGCTGGGTTGATGGCAACGCGGCGGACGGTATGCGCGCGTGTTTGGCAGAGGAGTTTACGGACCTTTACATCTTCCACCTTCGCGGCAACCAGCGCACTAGCGGCGAGCGATCCCGCAAGGAAGGTGGCAAGATCTTCGGGTCGGGAAGTCGCTCGCCCATTGCTATCAGCGTTTTCGTCAAGAATCCAGACGCGGCGGGGCATGGCCGCATCTTCTTCCACGACATCGGCGACTATCTCGATCAGAAGCAGAAACTGGCCATCATCCGCGACTTCAGCGCGGTGAAAGGGATCAGCAACGCAGAAGGTTGGGAACGGATCACGCCGGATGATCAGAATGACTGGCTGAACCAGCGCGACGCCAGCTTCGATGCATTCATCAAGATCGGAGACAGTGACCGCAGCGAAAACAAAAAGATTTTCGTAGAATTCTCCGGCGGCAGTAAGACCAATAGAGACGCATGGCGCTTTAACGCGAGTCCCTCAAAGTTGGGGGCTAACATTAGCAGCTTGCTCTCTACATATAACGGTGAGCGCGCCCGGTTTCATGCAGATCAGGATCGGCTCTCCGATCCGTCGGAGTATGTCATTTATGACCCCAAAAAGGTTAGCTGGAATCGCTGACTACTCCGGCGGCTGAGCAGTAATGTCGAGTTGATCTTCGATCAAAACGTGCTTCGGCAAAGCACGTATCGCCCTTATTCAAAGCAGTGGCTCTACTTCGATCGGTCGTTAGTTAGCGATATTGGCAAGATGCCAAGGTTCTTCCCTGATCCATCGCACGAAAACAGGATGATAGTTCTGAAAATGCGCTGGTCGGGAGATGGCAATCTTGCGCTTATGGCCAACGAACCCATTGAATTACAATCCGACGGCGGCACGCAGTGCTTCCCTCTCTATCTCTATGACCAGCATGACGAGGAACCGGGCGGTCTCTTCGAAGGCCAGTCCTCCGGCCTCCAGCGCAGTGACGCGATCACAGATGCCGGTTTGGCGCATTTCCACGCTGCCTATCGGGGCGAGGCGATCAGTAAGGAGGACATCTTCTACTACGTCTATGGCCTGCTGCATTCGCCCGACTATCGCGACCGCTATGCCGATAACCTGACCAAGGAACTGCCCCGCATCCCTTGCGTGAAGACCTATGCCGACTTTCGTGCCTTCTTGGAGGCAGGGCGACGCTTGGGCGATCTGCACGTCAATTACGAGACGGTCGATCCCTATCCGGTCACCTACAAGCAGGGCACGCCCGAACTCTGGAAGATCGACGACCCGAAAGCCTTCTATCGCGTTGCCAAGATGAAGTTCGGCGGCAAGCGCCCGAAGACCGACAAAACCACCGTGGTCTATAACGCCAACATCACCATGACGGACATTCCGCTGGAGGCCTATGACTACATCATCAATGGCAAGCCCGCGCTGGAATGGGTGATGGAACGCCAAGTCGTCAAGACCGACAAGGCCATCGGCATCGTCAACGACGCCAATGATTACGCGAACGAGACGATGAACGATCCGGCCTATCCGCTGGACCTTTTCCGCCGCGTGATCACGGTGAGCCTAGAGACGATGAAGAGCGTGAACTCACTGCCAAAGCTGGATTTGCTTAAATAAATATTGCTGTATTCACAGCCCTCTAAATTTCAAGGACGATATCAATGAGCCGATTTGGCGCATTATCTAAGTTACTCCATGGAACCAAATCCGTGGTTGAGACCGCATCGAGTGTTTGCGGGGTAAGAGACTGCTTGCGCAGCCGTATGGGCGGTTTGCTTTCCAGATGACGCGGCGAAATACTGGGTCAGGTTTGAGGCGCATATTGTAGCGGCCCGCGCAGATCTGGTTGCAATCAAGGCGTCTAGTGCTGAGACGGCTGCGAACACCGCAGAGATTGCTAAGAGTTCACAGACTACATCAGAGTATACCGGCACGGTTGCTGACTGGGTTTCCGATATGGCATCGGTCCAACGGGGACTGGAGGTCTACGCAATGGATGTCATGTCGATCGATCATCCAGATAAAGCCGAGTGGTATCTCAACGTGGGGAATTTCAGCACAACTCCCCTAGAAAATTTTGAATTCATTCTGCTTGATCAAGATCGCCACATAGTCGGTTCGCCACGACGCGCAGCGCGACTTGTTCAAAATTCCAACATTGGAGCCAACTTCATGGTGGATGTGCGGAGCGATCAGTTTTTGGTTGATGGCTATCGGGGTTGGATTTGCGCGTCAGGGGATGTTTCAGGTTCCAACACGCGAGCCTACTTTACAGTCGAACTCGAAGGCCACCCTGACGCGGACGAGATGCAGATGTTTTCTGTCATCAAGAATGATGTGACCGCCGAGCCGACTATTGTATGCCAGAATTGACCGGCACTCTCTCTTGCCCGCAATCCTGTGTGATGAAACTTTCACTTCTGGCAAAGGCGCGGGCATAATTGTTCCATGACGCAGTCAGGTTTCATGGCCCTTTATAGTCACGGACTTTGGCGTGCGAATGATGTTATATTGCGGTAGTTGCCCTATAGCGAGCGCCTTGGCCGCTACAGTCACGTCGCCGTAATTGTCGCTAGCCCTATTGCTCGCATGGCCTTGTATAGCGTCTACAACGCGCTCAGGGAGGCCTAGTTCACGACCAAGGGTCTTGAAGCGGTGTCGCCACCCATGGCTAGGTGGGATTCCCACAGGGACGATTTCAAGAGACTGCAGCCATTTGCCCAATCGCGTTGCCGTAGCCCTGGCATTTTTCAGATAATCCTTGGTGCCAGACGCGTTGTGGAAGAGTGGGCCTTCGGTCTGTCCGGCGAGGAAGTCCGTAAGGCCGAGCTCTATTACTTGTTCGTGGATCGGCACATCGCGATATTGGCCGATTTTTCACAGAACCGGCTTCCGGGGTAATGCGGATAACAAGGTGTTCGCCTTCCCAGCGCACATCCTCTTTACGCAGCTGAGTAATCTCGGCGACCCGTGCGCCTGTGAAAGCACATAGCAGAGGCACCCAGCGCTTCGCTGCCGTCATATGAGCGCTTTCTCGATTAGCAGGGTTCGCTTGATGTTTGGGGACGTAGTTTAAGCTGGCCTGAAGAATTTTCGTAGCCTCTGCATCTCTGAAACCCCGTTCGCGCGTTTTTGGCCTGGCTCTGGTTTCTTGGCGAACTTCTTCTAAGGGGTTGTGCTCGAGGATATCGTTCACTTTGGCCCATTTGAAGAGGGCACGAATTGCTGCGAGGTATTTTCCAGAAACCGTCTTTGCAGATTTTCCGTCCTGAAAAAGGCCATCACGCCATTTTAGGAGATCGGCCTTTGAGACCTTTCGGGCGTCATCGTGCTCGACGAAGTCGATGAGGTGTTGGACGCACGGACGCCAATCACGGCCACCGTCTTTCAGCGCGCCAACGAGCTGCCTGGAGGCGACGAAGTCGTAAAATAGATCCATTAGTTTTATCGATGCGGGGCGGGCGAGCGGCCTCTCTGGCTCGACATGAGGGAGGCTTTCTGTAGATTGAATAGTAGCAATTCGCGTGGTGTCATAGAACTTGCCTTCGTCTCGCTCGAAAGTTTGCTCCAAAGCCTCAATGTCAGCGCTCATCAGCTTCATAGCAAGATTGCGCCACTCAGTGCTTCCCCTTCTAAGGTTGAGGTGTTCTTTGGCCACAAGGTTTTCCAAAGTCTCATCTACAAGCTTAGTTTCACCTTCTCGGAAATGTTTTTTAAGTGCTTTGTATCTGGCTTTGCGTCGGTTTTCATAACGTAGTCTGGCAAAAGCAACTAAATTATAGTCGATCTCATCATTGAAATAGGTGACCCAGCGTTTGATGCCATCAGGGTCGACCTCGCCTGCGCGATTGGGAAATCTTTCAAGCTCATACTCAATTTTCTCAGGTGAAGGAAGATTGTCGCGCTCAACAATGTCAGCGTGGAGTAGTCCTTGGTAGAATTCCCCGATTAGTCGCTGTTCGCATTCTTTGGTTAAGTCTCGCAATTCAATAGGGGGAACCTCAATAGAGGGAGCTGGTGGACGCATGGTTTGGCAGGCTTCACTGGCTTGCGAGATTTGCTCCTGAATACGTCCGACGGCTGCAGGGTGCTTACGGTCAGCTTCGCGCAGGTCGCCCCCGAGGGCCTCAGTGAGTTCGGATTTGCCGCCAAAAAAAAAGGTCTAAGCTTTTCCGGAATTGAGACGCGGGCCCAATAGCGACCGTCTTTCTCTTTCCAATGGCGCCGTTTCGCGGCCATCTGACACCCCATTCTGACACTAAATCTGACACCAGAAATGGCACTTCGCCCAGCAAATAAAAGGATCTTTTTTGTTGTCAGAGGGTTAGTGTGGTGCTGCCGGAGAGATTTGAACTCTCGACCTCTCCCTTACCAAGGGAGTGCTCTACCCCTGAGCTACGGCAGCATCTTTTGTCGTCCGGTGCGGTGCTTTTCAGTGCCGCCCTTCGACCGTGAGCGGGGATTTAGAGGAGCTCGCCGCAGGGCGCAAGAGAAAAAATGACATATCTCGACAGATTTTTTTCCTGACGCTACAGAAGGCCCATGGCACATGATCCGAAGAACCCCCAGAATGGGTCGAAAGACCACAGATCGGCACGCGAAGATCGCCTGCGCGCGGCCTTGCGCGCGAATCTTCAACGCCGTAAGGCGCAGGCACGCGGTCGCAAGGCCGACCCTATAGAAACACAGACAGATGGTGCAGGGTCTCACGACGCGCCGCCACTGGACGAGCAGAACGAGAAGGACAGCTGATGGACCGCATTATCGTGCGCGGCAAGGGGCCGCTTTCGGGGCAGATCCCAATCGCGGGCGCCAAGAACGCCTGTCTGGCCCTGATGCCCGCGACACTCCTGTCGGAGGAGCCGCTGACGCTGACCAACGCGCCGCGCCTGTCCGACATCCGCACCATGACCGATCTTCTGGCCAGCCTCGGGGCGGAAGTGACCCAGCTCCAGGACGGCAAGGTTCTGGCCTCGGCGTGCCATGGCGTGATCAATCCGGTGGCGGATTACGACATCGTGCGCAAGATGCGGGCCTCGAACCTCGTGCTCGGCCCGCTTCTGGCGCGTCTGGGCCATGCGGTTGTGTCGCTGCCGGGTGGCTGTGCGATCGGCGCGCGCCCGATGGATATCCATATCGATGCGCTGACGGCGCTCGGGGCGGAGATCGAGCTGAAAGAGGGCTATCTGCATGCCAAGGTTGCCGGTGGCCGCCTGAAGGGCGCGGTGCACGAGATGCGCTTTGCCTCCGTGGGCGCGACCGAGAACTTCCTGATGGCGGCGTCGCTGGCCAAAGGCACCTCGGTGCTGAAGAACGCGGCCCGCGAGCCGGAGATTGTCGATCTGGCCGATTGTTTGCGGGCGATGGGCGCGCAGATCTCGGGTGATGGCACCTCGACCATCGAGATCCAGGGCGTGGACCGTCTGCATGGCGCGACCCATCCCGTGGTCACCGACCGGATCGAGCTGGGCACCTATATGCTGGCCCCCGCGATCTGCGGTGGCGAGGTCGAGCTGCTGGGCGGCAAGATCGCACTGGTCGAGTCCTTCTGCGAGAAGCTCGATGCGGCGGGTATCCATGTCGAGGAGACCAAGGACGGCCTCAAGGTCAAACGTCGTGGCGATATCGTCAATGCGGTGGATGTGGTCACCGAGCCCTATCCGGGCTTCCCGACCGACCTTCAGGCACAGATGATGGCGCTTCTGTGCACCGCCGAGGGCACTTCGGTGCTGGAGGAGAAAATCTTCGAGAACCGCTTCATGCATGCGCCCGAACTGGTGCGGATGGGCGCCAATATCGAGGTCCATGGCGGTCATGCCACCGTGCATGGTGTGAAAAAGCTGAAGGGGGCGCCGGTGATGGCGACCGATCTGCGCGCCTCGGTCTCGCTGATTCTCGCGGGTCTGGCTGCCGAGGGCGAGACAGTGGTGAACCGCGTCTATCACCTTGATCGCGGTTACGAGCGTTTGGTGCGCAAGCTGAAGGCCGTGGGCGCCGATATCGAGCGCGTGTCCGAATAACTCCTCTGGACGGGCGGTGGCGCCCGTCTACCTTACCGCCAGCACAGTGTTACGGAGGCGATCATGGCAGATGCAAGATTCGAGGATGGGGCAGAGCAGGCGCTGAGCCTGCGGGCCGAGACGGCCGAGGATCTGCCGGTGATCTCGGCGCTGGTGCAGGATTGTGTGCTGCCGGTGACCGAAATCCGTTTCGACCGTGCCCGCCGCAAGCTGGCGCTTCTGGTCAACCGCTTCCGCTGGGAAGATCGCGAGGCCGCCGAGGCCGAGGGCCGTCCCTATGAGCGCGTGCAATCGCTTCTGGTGGTGTCGGAGGTTCTGTCGGTGCGCTCGCAGGGGGTGGACCGGTCGGAAAAGGATATGGTCCTGTCGATCCTCGATCTCGTCTGGACGCCTGCCGCCGATGGTGCGGGCGAGCTGGTGCTGACGCTGGCGGGGGATGGGGCGATCGCGCTTTCGGTCGAAGCCCTGGCCGTCGATCTGCGTGATGTGACCAAACCCTATCGGGCGGTCTCGGGCAAGGTGCCCTCGCATCGCGAGTAATTCCCTCTGCAAAGGTCATTCCGGCGCGTCGCTCCGGCTTTTGTGACGCTCTGCTCCGGCAGGGCGTTTTTTGTGTCATGAAAATTTCATAAGGCGAATCCCCATATTTCGTATATCCGCGAAATATGGAAAAAGAAGTTGCAGAAACCCTCGCCGTACTTGGTCACCCGCAGCGCCTTGCGCTGTTCCGGCTCTTGATGCGGCGCTATCCCGACCGGCTACCTGCAGGCGAGATCGCTCAGATATTGGGGCTGAAGCCCAGTACGCTCTCAGCCTATCTGGCCGCTCTCATGCAGGTGGGGCTGTTGGGCAAAGAGCGCCTCGGAACGTCGCTTCTCTATAGTATCGAGATGGGGGCGGTGCGGGAGACCTTCGGGTTTCTGCTCGATGACTGCTGTCGGGGCAGGGTGTCGGACTGTCTGCCGGCCCCTGCCTCCACCACTCACCGCAGGTTCCGCGTGCTGTTTGTCTGCACCGGGAATTCAGCGCGCTCGCTGATGGCCGAGGCATTGTTACGCGCGCTGGGCGGTGACAGGTTCGAGGTCCATTCCGCAGGCACGCATCCGGCCTCCTGCCCCAACCCGCAGGCGCTTGCGCTTCTGGAGGGCCAGCAGCATGGCACGAGCGGCCTCTATTCCAAGGATTTCGGGTCGCTCGCCTCGGAGCCGCCCTTCGATTTCGTCTTTACTGTCTGTGACAGGGCCGCCAACGAGGAATGTCCCGCCTTGCCCGGTCATCCGGTCAGCGGCCATTGGGGGGTGCCCGATCCGGTTATCGAGGCGGCCCGCGCCCGCACCCCCGCTGAAGCGGCACTGGCCTTCCGCGCGGCCTATGGTGCGCTGCGCAACCGTATCGAAGCCTTCGCAGCGCTTCCCTTCGAGACACTCGATCGCAGGGCGCTTCAGTCCGCCGTCGATGATATCGCCCGTTATGGAGAGAACTGAAATGGTCACTTACGCGCTGAACGGCCTTGGCCGGATGGGAAAACTCGCCTTGCAGCCGCTTCTGGCCGCAGGGGCCGAGATCGCATGGATCAATGATGCGGTGGGCAGCCCCGAGATGCAGGCGCATCTGCTGGAATTCGACACGGTGCACGGGCGGTGGAATGCCAGTTTCCGCCATGACGGGACATCGGTGACCATCGATGGTGTCAGGCTGCCCTTTATCGGGACAAAATCACTCGCGGATCTGCCGTTGGATGGTGTGGATGTGGTCATCGACTGCACCGGCAAGTTCAAGACGGACGCCGATCTGGCACCCTATTTCGCCGCTGGCGTGAAAAAGGTGGTTGTCTCCGCGCCGGTCAAGGATGGGCCGACCGCCAATATCGTCTATGGTGTGAATAACGACAGCTACGATCCCGCGCGCCATCATATCGTGACGGCAGCCAGTTGCACGACCAATTGCCTCGCACCCGTGGTGAAGGTGATCCATGAGGGGCTGGGGATCAGGCATGGCGCGATCACCACGTTGCATAACGTGACCAATACCCAGACCATCGTGGACCGCCCCGCCAAGGACCTGCGGCGCGCGCGCTCGGCGCTCAATTCGCTGATCCCCACCACCACGGGTTCGGCCACGGCTATCACGCTGATCTATCCCGAGTTGAAGGGGCGTTTGAACGGCCATGCGGTCAGGGTGCCTTTGCTCAACGGGTCGCTGACCGATTGCGTCTTCGAGGTCGAGCGAGAGACCAGCGTGGACGAGGTGAATGCCCTCCTCGAAGCGGCCTCGCAAGGCGAGCTGAAGGGGATACTGGGCTACGAGACGCGGCCCTTGGTCTCGGCCGATTACGTCAATGACAAGCGCTCCTCGATCATTGATGCGCCCTCGACCATGGTGGTCAATGGCACGCAGGTGAAGATCTATGCGTGGTATGACAATGAATATGGCTATGCGCACCGGCTGGTGGACGTGGCGCTGATGGTCGGGCAGTCGCTATGACTGCTTCGCGCATGAGGGAAGGGCTTTCCGCCTATATCGCGGTGACGGCGGCCTATTGGGCCTTCATGCTGAGCGACGGGGCCTTGCGGATGCTGGTGCTGCTGCATTTCCACGGCCTCGGGTTCTCGCCGGTGCAGCTGGCCTATCTGTTCCTCCTTTACGAGGTGGCGGGGATGGTCACCAATCTTTGCGCGGGCTGGATCGCGGCACGTTTCGGGCTGGCCTCTACGCTTTATGCGGGGCTCGGACTGCAGGTGGTGGCGCTTCTGGCGCTGACGGGGCTTGATCCCGATTGGGGTGTCACGGCCTCGGTGATCTATGTGATGGCGGTGCAGGGCGCTTCGGGCGTGGCCAAGGATCTGGCGAAGATGTCGTCCAAATCCGCGGTCAAGCTGTTGGCACCTTCGGCGCAAGGCGGGCTCTTTGCCTGGGTGGCTGTGCTGACAGGGTCCAAGAACGCGGTGAAAGGTGTGGGCTTCCTCCTCGGGGCGGGGCTTCTGGCGCTGCTGGGCTTTACGGGGTCGATCGTTGCCATGGCGCTGGTGCTGGCGGTGATTTTGGTGGCCATCGCGATCGCCATGCCCAAAGGGCTGCCGCAAGGGCGAAAGGGTACGAAATTCTCGGAAGTGTTCTCGAAATCGGCCAATGTGAACCGGCTCTCGGCGGCACGGGTGTTCCTGTTTGGCGCGCGCGATGTATGGTTTGTGGTGGGCATCCCGATCTATTTTACCGCCGTGTTCTCGGATGGTACCGAGGCGGGCGACCGCGCGGCCTTCTTTCTGATCGGTGGCTTCATGGCGGGCTGGGTCATCCTCTACGGGCTGGTGCAGGGACTTGCGCCAAAGATCCTGCGGGCCAAGACCCGCGCGCAAGAGGCGCTGGTGGCGGATGCGAAACTTTGGGCCTGGGGGCTTTGTGTGATACCTGCGGGGCTGACCATTGCCGCGCTGGGCTTGGGCGGGCAGGGGCTGACCGTGGCGCTGGTCATCGGGCTGCTGGTCTTTGGCGCGGTCTTTGCGGTGAATTCCTCGCTGCATTCCTATCTGATCCTCGCCTTCACCAAATCCGAGCGCGTCACGATGGATGTGGGGTTCTACTATATGGCCAATGCGGGCGGGCGGCTTCTGGGAACGTTGGCCTCGGGGCTGAGTTACCAGCTGGGTGGGCTGGCCCTGATGCTGGGGGTGGCAACGGTGATGGTGGGCCTCTCGGCGGTCATGGCGGGGCGTTTGTCTGCGCAGTAGTGCTTGCCCACAGGCGGCGGCTGGACTATCCCCGATCTGACTTATGGAGACTCCGATGCCGCATTTCCTGACCACGACCGCTGCCGATTTCGAGACCCGTTTCACCGCACTGATGGGCATGAAACGCGAGGATAGCCCCGATGTGGATGCGGCGGTGGGCCAGATCATCGCCGATGTGCGCGCGCGGGGCGATGCGGCGGTGCTGGAGCTGACCGCGAAATTCGACCGGCTCGAGCTGACGCCCGACAGCATGCGGTTTTCCGAAGCCGAGATCGAGGCCGAAATCGCCCGTGTGCCGGATGTCGAGCGCGAGGCGCTGGAACTGGCCGCCGAACGCATTCGCGTCTATCACGCCCGCCAGATGCCGCCCAATGCGATGTGGGAAGAGGAAAGCGGCGCGAAGCTCGGCTGGCGTTTCACACCGGTCTCGGCGGCGGGTCTCTATGTGCCGGGCGGGCTGGCCAGCTATCCGTCCTCGGTGCTGATGAATGCGATCCCTGCCAAAGTGGCGGGTGTCGGGCGTCTGGTGGTGGTCTGCCCCACGCCCGATGGTAAGGTGAACCCGCTGGTTTTGCTGGCCTGCCAGATTGCGGGCGTGGACGAGATCTACCGTATCGGCGGCGCGCAAGCGGTTGCGGCCTTGGCCTATGGCACGGATACCATCCACCCCGTGGATAAGATCACAGGCCCTGGCAATGCCTTTGTGGCCGCCGCCAAGCGTCGTGTGTTCGGCAAGGTGGGGATCGATATGATCGCCGGTCCCTCGGAAATCCTCGTGATTGCCGATGGCCAGAATGACCCCGACTGGATCGCGCTCGATCTGCTGTCGCAGGCTGAACATGACGCCTCGGCACAATCGATCCTGATCACCCCCGATGAGGGCTTTGCCAACAGGGTCGTTGCGGCGGTGGAAAAACGCCTCGAGACGCTGGAGCGCCGCGAGATCGCAGGGGCGAGCTGGCGGGATTTCGGCGCGGTGGTCATCACCCGCGATCTGGCCGAAGCGGCAGAGCTGTCGAACCGCGTAGCGCCCGAACATCTCGAACTGTGCGTAGACGACCCCGAGGCTCTGGCGCAGGAGATCACCCATGCGGGGGCGATTTTCATGGGGGCTTGGACGCCCGAGGCGATTGGCGATTATATCGGCGGGCCGAACCATGTTCTGCCCACTGCGCGCTCGGCGCGTTTCTCTTCGGGGCTGTCGGTCTTCGATTTCGTCAAGCGCACGACGCTGTCGATGATGACCCCCGAAGCGCTGCGCCGGATCGGTCCGGGGGCGGAGACGCTCGCCAAATCGGAAAGCCTTGAAGCGCATGGGCTTTCTGTCCGCGCGCGTCTGGATGCCCTTAACAGGTAACGGCCAATAAATAACCATAGGTCGCAATCGCGCCCGCCTCTGTCGCGGGACGCGGTTGCGCAGGGACGAGACACCGTCTAGCCTTCTCCGACGACGCCTTGTCGGCCCGAGGGAGAAGAGTGCCATGGCCCATATCGCAAAGCTTGAAGTCGATGATTCCGGTCTGCCCGCCCCGAGCGCGGAGATCGAACAGGAACGTCGCGTCGCGATTTTCGATCTTCTCGAGGATAATCACTTCACCTTGCCGGGCAAGGGCGAGGCGCCCGGATATGAGGGGCCGTTCCATCTGTTTCTGGCGGTGCGTGACGGGCGGTTGGTGTTTGACACCCGCAACGACGCCGACGAGCCGCTGGCCGAGTTTCACCTGTCCTTCGGTCCGTTCCGGCAGGTGATCAAAGATTACTTCCAGATCTGCGAGAGCTATTTCGAGGCAGTGAAAAACATGCCGCCCAGCCAGATCGAGGCCATCGATATGGCGCGGCGCGGGATCCATAACGAGGGCGCGCGCATTCTCGAGGAACGTCTGGAGGGCAAGGCCGAGCTGGATCTAGCGACCGCAAGGCGGCTTTTCACTCTCGTCTGCGTCCTGTCGCCGGTGAAATAATGACGGATCTGCCGCAGTCGGTGCTCTTCTGTTGCGATTATAACGCCACGCGGTCCCCGATGGCCGAAGGGATGATGAAGCGTTTCTACGGTCCCGATGTCTATGTGCAGTCGGCGGGTGTGAAATCCGAACTGGATATCGACGGTTTCACGATCACGGTGATGCATGAACTGGGTGTCGATCTGGAGCGTCACCGTGTGCGCAGCTTCGAGGACATGCAGGAATGGGGCGATGATATCTCGACATTCGATCTTATTGTCGCGCTATCTCCGGCCAGCCAGCGGCAGGCGCTGGAACTGACGCGCTTCTACCATCTTGATATCGAATACTGGCCGGTGATGGACCCCACTGGCATTGGTGAGGGGCGCGAGGCCAAGTTGGCCGCCTATCGCCAGACCCGCGACCAGATCCGCGAGCGGATGATTGCCCGCTTCGGGCCGCCGCTGGACCTAGTATAACACTATCCAACAGGAAGAACCCATGTCACGCCTCGAGGCTATTGAGACCCTGAAAACCTATTACGATGCCTTCAACGCCGGTGATACCGACGGAATGGAGGCCCTGCTGGCGGATGATTTCGAGCATCACGTCAACGAGGGCAATATCCGCCGTGGAGCCAAGGCCTTCCGCGAGTTCAATGCCCATATGACGCGTTGCTACCGCGAAACGCTGACCGATATCTGTGTCATGGCCAATGACGCGGGCACGCGGGCGGCGGCGGAGTTTGTCGTGAACGGCACCTATCTGAAAACCGACGAGGGCCTGCCCGAGGCGCGGGGCCAGAGCTACCGTCTGCCCGCCGGCACGTTCTTCGACCTCAAGGATGGCAAGATCGCGCGGGTGACCACCTATTATAACCTCTCCGACTGGATCAAGCAGGTCTCCTGATGGAGGTGAGCGTATTGACGGGGGCGGCGCTCGATGCCGCCCTTGACGATGTGGCGGCGCTGCGCATCCGCGTATTCCGTGACTGGCCCTATATCTATGACGGCTCGCTGGACTATGAGCGGCGCTATCTGGAGAGCTATCGCCTTTCCGGGGATGCAGTCGTTGTGGGGGCCTTTGATGGCACGCGCCTTGTCGGGGCGGCCACCGGCACGCCGCTGGAAGACCATGCCGAGGATTTCGCGGTACCTTTTGCGGCAACGGGACTGGCGCTGGAGGATGTCTTTTACTGCGCGGAATCGGTCCTGTTGCCGGAGTATCGCGGGCAGGGTCTGGGGCATGCCTTTTTCGACGCGCGCGAAGCCCATGCGCGCAAACTTGGGCGCGCATATAGCGCCTTCTGTTCGGTGATCCGCCAGGGTAACCATCCTTTGAAGCCCGCAGGCTACCGCCCGCTCGACGGGTTCTGGCATAAACGCGGCTATCGGCCGATGCCGGGTGTGATCGCCGATTTCCGCTGGACGGATCTGGGCGAGACTGCTGAAACGGTAAAACAATTACAATTCTGGGGGTGTGCCCTATGAGCAAGATCCAAATCGCTACGGCGGCCTATCCGCTCGATTGGCATGACAGCTGGGATGCCTATGAGGACAAGCTGACCCGCTGGGTCGAGGAGGCCGTGGCCGAGGGGGCCCAGCTTCTGGTCTTTCCCGAATATGGCGCGATGGAGCTGGCCTCCTTGGGCGGGGCCGAGGCCGCGCGCGATCTGGAGGCGGCGCTTCAGGTCGTGGCGCGCTACCGTCCCGAGATGGAGACGCTGTTTGTCGATCTGGCCTTCCGTCACCGTGTGCATATCCTCGCGCCCTCGGGGCCGGTGATCGAGACGCATAATGGCGCCGATATCCGCACCAACCGCGCTACACTGGTTGGCCCCAACGGACTGATCGGCCATCAGGACAAGGCCGTAATGACGCGGTTCGAGCGGGAGGACTGGCATATCGGCGCCGGCGAGGGGTTGCAGGTGTTCGATACCGCTCTGGGGCGGATCGGCATCACCATCTGCTATGATAGCGAATTCCCGCTTCTGGCGCGTGCGCTATGCGAGAAGGGCGCCGAGATGATCCTCGTCCCGTCCTGCACCGATACGCTCGCAGGCTATTCGCGGGTCCGGATCGGGGCGCAGGGGCGGGCGCTGGAAAACCAGTGCGTCACCGTGCAATCGCCCACCGTGGGCCCCGCTGACTGGTGCCCCGCGATTGACGAGAACCGCGGGGCGGCTGGTGTCTTCGGTCCGCCCGATACCGGCTGGCCCGAAACGGGGGTGATTGCCGAGGGCGCGCTTGATTCTCCGGGCTGGGTCTATGCGCAGGTCGATCTGGAGCAGGTGCGGCAATCGCGCCATGATGGCGGGGTTTTGCTCTTCCAGCATTGGCCCGAGAGCCTGGATCAGGCTCAAACGGTTGCGATTGTGCGCGAATCTGTCCCGCAGGGCTGACATAACGCTTGAATTTTAAGGCAAGCAGGCGCATTTAAGCGCCACGATGGCGCGTTTCTGCGCCTTTACGCAATTATGGAGTGACCATGGCCAAGGAAGAAATGCTCGAATTCCCCGGCGTCGTGAAGGAACTCCTGCCAAATGCGACGTTTCGGGTCGAGCTAGAAAACGGCCATGAAATCATCGCACATATGGCAGGGAAGATGCGCAAGAACCGCATCCGCGTTCTCGCCGGCGACAAAGTTCAAGTCGAAATGAACACTTACGACCTTTCGAAGGGTCGCATCAACTACCGCTTCAAGTAAGCCTATGAAACTGATCCTAGGCTCCGCGAGCCCGAGGCGACGCGAGCTACTGGACCAGCTAGGTCTGGTGCCCGACGCCGTGCGGGCACCCGATATCGACGAGACCCCCCGTAAGGCAGAGCGTCCCCGTGACTATGTCGCGCGGATGGCCCGCGAGAAAGCCATGGCGCTGGATCTTGCGGCGGACGAGGTTATTCTCTGTGCCGATACCACCGTCACCTGTGGCCGCCGCATTCTGGGTAAACCCGAAGATGCTGCCGAGGCTGCCGAATTCCTCTTTATGCTGTCAGGCCGCCGTCACCATGTGCTGACGGCTGTTGTCGTGCGCGGTGCCTTCGGTATCCGCGAGCGGCTGGTCGATACGGTGGTGAAATTCCGCCCGCTGTCCAATGAGGATGTGAACGCCTATCTCGCCTCGGGTGAGTGGCAGGGCAAGGCGGGCGGTTATGCCATTCAGGGTCTGGGCGGGGCGTTTGTCCCGTGGATCCAGGGGTCCTACACTGGCGTCGTCGGCCTGCCCCTGGCCGAGACCGCAACCCTACTGACATCGGCGGGCGTGACCGCCAAGGAGGCCGTATGAAGGGTCGTACTATCATTCTGGGCAGTTACAAGGAACTGGAAGCTGCCGCTCTCATGGTGGACGGACAGCTCGAGGATCTGCTGATCGACGCCTCCGATGTGCAGCCGCTTGCCCCCGGTGCGATCCTGCGCGCCAAGGTGGGCCGCCAGATGAAGGGGCAGGGCGGGGTCTTCCTCGATCTGCCCGACGGTCAGCGCGGCTTCCTGCGCGAGGTCAAAGGCCTCGCGCCCGGCCAGAATGTGATCTGCATGGTCACCGGCGGCACCGAGGCAGGCAAGGCCGTTCCGGTCTCGCTGCGGGTGCTGTTCAAATCGCGCTACTGCATCGTGACGCCCGGTGCGCCCGGCATCAATATCTCGCGGCGTATCCGTGAGGAAGATGTGCGCGAGGGGCTGAAATCTCTCGCCGATGTGGTGATGGATGGCTCCGATATGGGGCTGATCCTGCGTTCTGCCGCGCCGCTGGCTGAGGATGGCGAGCTGGCCGAGGATATCAATGCCATGCGCGAGCTCGCCGAGGCGGTCATGAATGACCTCTCGGGCGAGCCCGAACTGCTGGTCGATGTGCCGGATCCGCATGAGGAGGCGTGGCGCGATTGGGCAGAGCCCGCGCCCGATGAAGTGATCGAGGGCGATTTCGAGGAGCATGGTGTGCTGGACCAGCTGGATGCGCTCATGCGCGCCCGTGTGGACCTGCCTAACGGTGCCCATATGATGATCGAGCCAACGCGTGCGCTGATCGCGGTGGATGTGAATACCGGCAATGATACGTCGCCTGCGGCCAGCCTGAAGGCCAATATCGCCGCCGCCCGCGAGCTGCCGCGTCAATTGCGTCTGCGTGGGCTTGGCGGGCAGATCGTTGTCGATTTCGCGCCCATGCCCAAACGCGATCGCCAGCCGCTCGAGCAGCAGATGAAGACCGCGTTCAAGGGCGAGGCGGAGGCCTCGCTTGCGGGCTGGACGCCGCTTGGAAATTACGAGCTGCAACGCAAGCGCGACCGCGTCTCGCTGGAGGCGCTGGTCGGAAAGGGGGCAGCATGAGCTGTCCCGTTTGCGGTAAGGAAACCGATCCGAAATTCCGGCCTTTCTGCTCCAAACGCTGCGCCGACGTTGATTTGGCGAAATGGCTCAACGGCTCTTATGTGATTCCGGGCGACATCGCCGAGGAAGAGGAACGTGCCCCCGAAGATTGGGCACCAGACCAGAAACCTCATTGATCCAGAGGCCCTCACGGGTCTGAAAAGATAGGGAAATTCGGGAAAAATCAGGGTGCCGGAAGGAAAGTTGAAAAAACTTCAAATTCCCTCTGGACACCGCTGCCGAGCTTCTCTAAACACCGCCCTACCGAAGCAGAGAGCACCGCTCGAAGCTGAAAGTGCCCGGATAGCTCAGTTGGTAGAGCAGCGGATTGAAAATCCGCGTGTCGGTGGTTCAAATCCGCCTCCGGGCACCATTTTATTTTTCGATGTGGACAGAAAGTCTAACGCCTTGAACGGTAAGGTGGTTTTAGCAGTTCGAAGGCCTTCATTTCGAGACACTTCAATCGGGCTAGAAAAGGCAAGCCGCAATAGCCGCCTCTTAACGTCAAAGGTTGATTTGCTCCATATTTTCCAAGGGCTTGACAGAAAACCCATAGATAGTTCGAACGTTTTCTCGAAGTTATCAACCGGTGGGACTTGTTCAGCGATTTTTTCTTTCAGCATAACTGTTTCTGACCGCAGCTCTGCAATTCTTGTCTCGTAAGCGCGCGCGGTTTCGTCATGCACTGTTCGAGTAGCCCGGTCGATTAAGGAGCTTACCTCAACATCGATTTGTCTTATGCGAGTTTTGTAGCGCGTAGCCTCCTCTTTTGAGTTTAAACTGTAGCGTTGCCAAGCATCTCGAAACATAACTTCCGCGAGTTCGAAGGTTTCTGCTGTAGGGGTAAGTTTCTGCAGAACTTGTTCGAACTCGGCTTCTAGCTTGTCTCGACCTATGGATTTCCCTCGTTGGCTACATGCCTTCTGGTAGCACAGATAGTAAGGATAGAGTTTTCCCGTGCAGCTCTTCGACCAGCAAGACGTCAAGCTGGACCCGCATTCGCTACACACAAGGAAACCGCGCAACACGAAATCACGGTCGATATCCTTACGAGCGGGCGCAACTTTTTTTCCGTTTAACCTATCCTGAATAATTAGGTAGGATTCATAGGATATCAGCGGTTCATGCTGAGCCTTGGTCAGTGGGATGCCCCATTCCGTCTTTTCCAAGTATCCAGCATAGACCAATCGCTTTAGTAACGCGGTGACCTTATCGAACTTGACTTCCTTTGAGCCGCGAGCGCGAGGGAACTCGGGCTTTCCATCCAGAAAGCGTTTCACTTCAGCTTGGCTTTGAAGCCGTCCAGAAGCGAAGCCTTCCAAAGCTTCCCGAATGATGGAGGCTTCAGGCTCTTTTAAAATTAGCTTTTTCCCTCCTCCTGGCGCTCTAACGTATTGATATCCGACTGGGGCTGAAAACGTCCAGTAACCGTTCTTAAGCCTTGCAATGGTGCGGGTTTTAGAGAGTTCCGCATTTTTTTCACGATCTCTCGAAGCTAACAATGCCCATAGCATCTCCAGAAAACGGCTTTCGGCATCTACACCAAATTTGGTTTTGGGACTGTCAATGGCGGCGCCAGCGGTCATGATCTTATTTCGAAGTTCAGTATGCGCACCTACATCCCGAGCAAATCGAGACACATCATCGACTATCACCATGTAGTCACGGGCATCGACAGTATTTAAAAAATCTAGGAGTAAATTCATTCCCGGGCGGTTTGAGCTTGCTCCAGATATGACGTCTTTAAAAACGTCTTCCACAAACAATCCACACTGCTGCGCATAGTCTCGACAGCTACGCTCTTGGCTAGACAATCCTGCCCCGTCCATTGTTTGTTTAATGGAAGACACGCGGCAGTAGATTACACATTTTGTCCGCTTTTGTTGGCTCAAATTAAGCATTTGCTTTCTCCCCCAGTTGTTTCGAACTGTTAGGAGAAGTTGCATCAATACTAGGAAATTCGATAATCTGCGCACCTCCCTCAGGTTTTCTTTGCACTTTGTATCCAAACCCAACGAAAGCGACGATGACTGTCCAAAGAGCATTCACGAAGTCTGCCTTTTGATCGTCAGACATATCGCAGGCATCGAGGTATTTTCGGTAGCGTTCCAGATCAATTTCGAGACGCGGGTGCTTGAGGTTATGCTTGTGTTTGGCTTCAGAGAAATTGATAACTTCACAATAGTTCAATTCGCGGTCCATGTTCGAACTCTCCATTTTTCAAAAATTAAAAGCCACATAAAAAGTAGCTATAACAGATGGTTAGACCATGAATCCCCTGTTTGGAAAGGTAAGAGTAAATGACATTTTGGTCCCGCCTAATTGGAAACTGGCGAAACTCAATTTCGCACATTTGCCTGCTCTAGAAGCCCGCCTGTTTGAAGCCGTGCGATGACGGTTTGACTTTTCGCACATGCGTGTATGGAAAAAATCTGCAACCTGCATTTGTAAGTCGTTACAAATGTCATCCTACGTGACACGAATCGCCCACATGATTTGAATATCTCGGATATGCCACTATCGCGTGAGGGACATATCGAGCGGGCTTTTGTGATAAGAAATCTCTTGGGCCACCAATCGCCCGGAAATGATACGGCAAAAAATGGAAGTAATTGAATTCAGCGATCCGGAAATTCTGGCCAAACTTTTAGAGCGGCACATACAATCCGCGCATATAAATTTTTTATTTGGATCTGGCGCTTCCATGCCAGCTATTCAGCTCGCAGGCACAGTCGAACGCGAGATTGATACGCTTCTTGCCCGTTCCGATAACGACGGAGCGAACATTAAAGCGCTGGAGTTTATTGAGGAGCTGGAGCGTCAGCACGCAGCCTTAAGTCATGCGCCTCTATCCACTCCTGTCGAGACTACACGCAATAATTATGCAGGTTTGTTGAAGTCGATTGATCGTATTCTGTTTGAGAGGAAGAATATTCTTCTTCCCCGACAAGCAAACATGTTCACCACGAACTACGATGAATTTTTCGAAACAGCTGCATCTTCTCTGCCTACATTGCTTCTAAATGATGGCTTCAATCGTCGCGTTGGTAGTTCCGAATTTGAGTTTGAACCAGAGCTGTATTTTGACCGACTTTACAGGTCCGGAACGGTTTATCAACACCAGTCCGAGGTGCCGACGATTAATCTCATTAAGATGCACGGATCAATTTCATGGAAACGTCAAACAGACCGAAAGGTTGTATTCGGAACGCCGGAAACAGTTCCTTTAACGCCGATCGAACGGCTAAACGCTAACCGAGTTCGTCAGGCTCTTTCTAATCGAGCTGTGATCTTACCTAACATGAGGAAGTTTGAATCGACGCTATTAGACCGAGTCTATTTTGATCTCCTCCGTCTTTATTCAAACGCATTGGAAGTAGAAAATGCGCTTCTCTTTGTGTTTGGATTCTCTTTTGCGGATGAACATATTCTAGACATCACTAAGCGCGGATTACGAAATCCTACCGCTAAGATCGTAATTTTTGCCTACAGCGCTGGCGGGTCTATTGATTTCGAAGCGAAGTTCTCTGCCCACAGAAATGTCTTGATTATTAAACCTGAGGTCGGAAGTCACCTTGGGTTTACAGAGCTAAATAGCATCTTTGATTTGATTGGGCGAAACACGGAGACCATTTATGATTGATCCGCGCTTACAGAAAGAAGCTATTCTCAGGGTAGGTGAGGTTACCGAGGTAACCGGTCGAAAAATCTCCGTTACAGTTGATAAGGACAAGAATCTGTCAGAGCTATTTTTCGATGGTGATCTCATTCGCAATGTCGCGGTAGGGAGCTACATTGATATCCGGAAAGGTTTTTTCAGTCTTATTGGCAAAGTGGACGGAGAATTTGCTCGGCCTGATTTTGCCCAAGACTCCGCAGCTAGCAAAGTGCCGAGCGCGAAGAGGTCTCTTTCGATATCATTAGTGGGTTACGTTGACCGCTCTGGCAAGTTTTTCGGAGGCACGAAAGAGCTACCCTTAGTGGGCAATGAAGCGTTCTTACTTACCAGTGAGAGAGTTCACCAAATCCATAGTCTCGTAACCAAAGACGCCATCGCTATGAGCGTCGCGATATCTGATTATGAGGGGTTTGAAATTAGCCTTCCCGTAGATGGTTTGATGAATAGTCACATCGCCGTTTTCGGTAATACAGGAAGCGGAAAGTCAAATACTGTGGCTCTTCTTTATAAGAGTTATATAGCTGCCATGCGCCAAAGAAACGCTACAGCCTTTAACAGAAATGTCCGCGTTTTATTTTTAGACTTCAACGGAGAGTATTCACGTCCGGACTGTTTAACTTCGGAAAAGCGAGTTTATAATCTTTCCACTAGGCACGATCAGGGAGATAAAATCCCGCTCTCGACGGCTGGTTTTTTTGATTTCGAGACAATCGCAATCCTGTCCGATGCTACCGAAAAAACTCAGCGTCCATTCATACGGCGCTCACTTGAGTTGGCTAATCGAATTTGGGGCGGAGAGGATAGTCTAGGTCATTTTCAAAATATTTTGCGACAGCAAATTACGCAAATTTTGAAGATGACCGATAAAGAGCGAGCTTTTCTACTTATCGACTATCTGCGTCAGGTTCTTCCTGAAAATGTCAATGCAGGCTTAGTCTTGCCGATTGATCACGATCTAGAGTGGCACAACGTGTCGGCGCAGTTCGTGACTGCCAATGGAACCTACCCCCAGACTTCACCGGCTTCCATCCTGAATACCGAGATATATCGGAGAACCGGGGACTTCCAGTTTTCTGAAGACATCATTCATGACTTCATTTCAATCTGCTACGTTCAACTTATTTGGGATGTCCTTAGCAATCGGGCACAGAACGAGCACATCGCTCCAGTTATTAATAAGCTTAAAAGTAAACAAGCTGACATTAGAAAGGTTTTTGATCCTCGCAATGTAGGCGACATTTTTTCTCAAAACGTCGTTGTTTTAAACCTACACGATGTGAATATTGAAATGAAGAAAACGCTACCCCTTCTAATTGCAAAGCGAGTTTATCAGGAACAAAAGGACAGAGCAGACACACCGTCGGCTCTTAGCCTCGTGATAGATGAAGCACACAATATCTTGTCCTATGAATCTTCACGAGAGTCTGAAGCGTGGAAAGATTACCGGCTGGAAACATTCGAAGAGATAATTAAGGAAGGGCGTAAATTCGGCGTTTTCGTTACTATATCGAGCCAACGCCCTAGCGACATTTCTCAAACGATCACCTCACAGGCGCATAACTATTTCATTCACCGCTTGATAAATAGCCGAGACTTGCAATCCATCGCGACAGCCGTCTCATACATTGATAAGATTACGGAGGAATCCATCCCAACTCTACCGACCGGAACGTGCATCTTTAGTGGGATGGCTGGTCAGATGCCTATGAAGCTGGCTATGAAAGCGCTGCAGGATTGGGAGCAACCAAAGAGCACAACTCGAAAGTTATCAGATGTTGTGCCCTTTGAAGACGACGATCTTTTCAACCTAGATTTTTAAGTCGACGTGAAGTTCACGCCCTTAGATATGCTTCCCAAGTGCGCAAAACGGCGAAAAGCGAGTTCGAAGTTTGTCCCTTTAGGTGCACCATTTTACTCCCCCTGAAAATGGTTGCCTTGTCTATCGGATGATAGACCTATCCGCTCTGCCGCTCCGGCTTGGCGGTTTTTTCATGCCGTTCCGGCTGTCGCCCGCAGGGTGATCCGCGCCATGAAAAAGGCCCGCATCGCGCGTGGCGATACGGGCCCTTCTGCAGAGGTTAAGGCGTCAGACCTTGGGTTCGCGCACCAGCATGATCATCGCGCCGCTGAGCAGATAGAGCACCACGAAGGCCCACATCACACCTTCCAGACCGAAGAGCGGGCGCATGGCCGCGACCACGATGGGACCGACCCATGTGGCAGCACCGGCACCGAGACTGACAACCGCCAGCGCACCCGCCTTGTCATGCGGCAGCACCATCGGCATCAGAGCCGAGAGAGGAACATAGCCGCCGAGCATGATCCCGTAGAAGATGGCAACCAGCGAGGCGATGGCGAAATTGCCCGGTGCCATTTGCGGCACATAGAAGACCGCGAGAATACCCAACGAGGTGCCGATGGCGCCCATCAGGGCGATGGTGTTGCGCAGCCCGATCTTCTTGCCGATATAGCCCGAGGCCAGATTGCCGACCAGATTGCCGAGGAACATGATCGTCAGGAGGCGTAGCCATTCCTCGAGCGAGAAGCCGATGGTGGTCATGAAGAAGCCCGGCAGGACGATGAAGAAGGCGTATTGCGACGAGGTATTTACCGTGCGCACCAGCCCGCCGACTGTCGAGATCGGCTCACGCCACATGATCGAGATCGAGCGACCCATCGCGGCAAAGGGGCTTTCGGCGGTTTTGGTCAGCGGTTCGCCGCCTTTGGTCTTGGCCATGGCCATCAGCGATAGCGCGCCGCCCACGACCACCAGAACCAGCGAAAGCCAGAGTGTCCCCATCGTTCCGATCGCAGGGATCGCGATGGAGGCTGTCAGCGAGCCAAGCGTCGGCAGACCTGCGGCATAGGCAAACCAGAACCAGCTGGCGGCCATGCCAAGGCGCTTGGCGGGGGTGGCAGCGGCGATCCACACAAGGAAACCATAGGCGAAGAGCGGATAGCCGAAACCACGCAGCGCATAGGTCACCAGCATCAGCGGATAGTTGAGGGTAGAGATACCGAGGGTCAGGAAGGCCACTTCCAGCACCCCCCAGATCGCGAGGCCCGCCCACATGACCTTGCGGGGGCCATAGACCTGGCTCATCGGGCCCGAGAGCCACGAGGAAATGGCAACGGTGATCCCGTAGACGGTGAAGAGGAGTGCGACCTGGCCTTGGCCGAGGCCCTTGCCTTCAAGATACGGGGCCAGATATCCGAGTTCGACGCCATCGCCGATCATGAATACCAGTAGCCCGAGGAAGCCCCATTTTAGGGTGCTGGGCAGGCCGATTTTATCGAAGAAACCTAAGCGTTCAGTCTTGGAATGAGAAGAGGAAGGATTGGCGGGGGAGTTTGATATATCTGGTGTCGAGGTCACTATGCTTGCCGGTCAAAACCGGATTTTGTTACTGTTTATCTCCCTTATGTGCCTAGATCAGCCCTCCAGCAGCTTTGCTTCTCCCTGCAAAATGATCATAAGCGACATTAAAGCGACCATAGTCGACCTGATGTGTGCATAATAGTAAATAACACCCATCTGCGACATTATGTCTGTCAGTTTTTGCATAGATCACTATTTTTGCGGGAATATTACGCATAGATGCTATATGCATGCTTATTTATTGGAATAGTGCCCGATGTTTCTGGCCAGATCTACTTTGGGCCGAGAGGAAAATAGTTCGTTTCTACGAAGTAATATGATGAACCGTTGGGCGTTCAGGCGGCGGTCGAGCGGTTTGCCCCGAGCCGTGCCTTGGCCGTTTGCGCAGTGATTCTGGCGATCTGACGCAGAAGTGGGACCATGTAGGAGCTGCGCCGCCAGACCATGCCGATCTGCCGTCCGGGGGTCGGCGTGTCAGCCAGAGGGATCAGGCTCATGCTGGTGCTTTGGGCCATCGGGCCCTCGGTTGCCAGCTGTGGCAGCAGGGTAATTCCCATGCCCGCGGCCACCATCTGCCGCAATGTCTCGAGGCTGGTGGCGCGGAAGCCCTCGATCTCGTCGAGGCCCCAGCGGTTGCAGATGCTCACCGCCTGATCGCGCAGGCAATGCCCGTCCTCGAGAAGCATCATCTCTTCGGCGCCCAGATCGGCCAGATGTAGTGGTCCGCTGCTGGCCAGACGATGACCCCGCGGCACGGCCAGAAGAAACGGTTCCTCGAAGAGGGGGGTGGTCTGCAGGGTCGGATCCTCGATCGGCAGCGCCAGAAGCGCCGCATCCAGATCACCGCTGCGCAAAAGGCCCAGCAGGGTCTCGCTCTTCTCCTCGAAAAGCTGCAATTGCAGGTTCGGGAAGCCGCGCGCGATCTCGGGCAGGAGGGCCGGAAGGATATAGGGACCAAGCGTGGGGAAGGCACCCAGACGCAGGCGGCCGGTATCGGGGGCACGGTTGCGCTCGGCAATGGCGCGGATGTCGCGCGCCTCATCCAGCATCTTCTGCGCGCGCGCCACGATTTCCTCGCCGACGGGGGTCAGAAGAACCTGCTGTTTGCTCCGCTCGACCAATTGCACGCCCAGACTTTCCTCCAGCTTGCGCAACTGGGTCGAGAGCGTCGGCTGGCTGACATTACAGACCTCTGCCGCGCGGCGGAAGTTCCGCAGGCGGGCAAGTTCGACCAGATACTGGAGTTCGCGCAATGTCATGCGCAAAGGACTGTGCCAAATCCCTGCCTGTGTAAAGAGGGCGCGGAAGCGGGCATGAAAAAGCCGCGCCTTCGGGGCGACCCAAAGGCGCGGCGAGAGCGCGAGTGCTACCTTATTCGGCAGCGACCGCTTCTTTTTTCTCGGTCTGGACCGAGCTGCGGATCATGTAATCGAATGCCCCGAGCGCCGCCGTTGCCCCCAGACCCATCGCGATGACGATCTGCTTATAGGGGGTGGTGGTGCAATCGCCTGCGGCAAACACGCCCTCCATCGAGGTCGCACCATGGGCATCGATCATGATCTCGCCGCGCGGGGTCAGATCCAGCGTGCCTTTCAGGAAATCGGTGTTGGGCAGCAGGCCGATCTGCACGAAGATACCCTCGAGTTCGATATGATGGTCCTCGCCGGTGGTGCGGTCGCGGTAAGCCAGCCCGTTCACCTTTGCGCCGTCACCGGTCACTTCGGTGGTCGCCGCATTCATGATGATCGTGACATTCGGCAGGCTCTTGAGCTTGTCCTGCAGAACCTGATCGGCGCGCAGTTTCGTATCGAACTCGATCAGGGTCACATGCGACACGATACCGGCCAGATCGATCGCCGCCTCGACGCCCGAATTGCCGCCGCCGATGACTGCGGTGCGCTTGCCTTTGAACAGCGGGCCGTCACAGTGGGGGCAGTAGGCCACGCCCTTGTTCTTGTATTCGACCTCACCGGGCACACCCATCTGGCGCCAGCGGGCACCGGTCGACAGGATGACCGATTTCGATTTCAGCACGGCACCGCTTTCCAGCGTGACTTCCACCAGATCGCCCTTACGTTCAAGGCCGGTCGCGGTCTGCAGGTTCATGATATCCACGTCATATTCCTTGACGTGCTGTTCCAGCGCGGTGGCCAGTTTCGGACCTTCGGTATGGGGCACCGAGATCAGGTTCTCGATGGACATGGTGTCGAGCACCTGACCGCCGAACCGCTGGGCAGCCACACCGGTGCGGATGCCTTTGCGCGCGGCATAGACGGCGGCTGCGGCACCGGCGGGGCCACCACCGACCACGAGCACGTCGAACGCATCCTTGGCATTGATCTTGGCGGCGGCCTTATCGGCCGAGCCGGTGTCGATCTTGGCCACGATCTCGCCCAGCTCCATGCGGCCCTGGCCGAAGACCTCGCCGTTCAGATAGACGGTGGGGACGCTCATCACTTCGCGGGCGTTCACCTCATCCTGGAAATCCGAGCCGTCGATGGCGACGTGCTTCACATTGGGGTTGAGCACGGCCATCAGGTTCAACGCTTGCACCACATCGGGGCAGTTCTGGCACGATTGCGAGAAATAGGTCTCGAAGACGAAGGTGCCCTCGACCTCTTTCACCTGATCGATCAGCTCCTGCTCGACCTTCGGCGGATAGCCACCGACTTGCAGGAGCGCCAGCACCAGAGAGGTGAACTCGTGGCCCATCGGCAGGCCCGCGAAGGTCAGCGAGATGTCTTCGCCCGGCGAGGCGATGGTGAAGGAGGGTTTGCGAGTGTCATTTCCGTCCAGAGCGACGGTAACTTTGTCGTTGAGCTCCGCGATCTCGGTCAGCAGCTCGACCATCTCGGCGGAACGGGCCGAGTCATTGGTGGAGGCGGTCAGGACGACCGGACGCACCAGCCGTTCGAGATAGGCGGAAAGTTGGGTCTTGAGCGTGCTGTCGAGCATGGGAGAACTCCGAATGTCTGGGGGGAGGGGCCTCAATGTCCGTCACACGCGTCTGTGGCGCATTGACCGGTGTCAAATCGGGGCCGGAGGGGAGGCTCTGCGCGGGGTGGCCCCGCGCAGAGGAATGTCGGATCGCGAGGGATCAGATCTTGCCGACGAGTTCGAGCGACGGTGCGAGGGTTTTCTCGCCTTCTTTCCACTTGGCGGGGCAGACCTCACCCGGGTGGTTGCGCACATATTGCGCGGCTTTGATCTTGCGCACGAGGTCGGAGGCGTCGCGGCCGATGCCTTCTGCGGTGATTTCCATCGCCTGGATGATCCCGTCGGGGTCGACGATGAAGGTTGCGCGGTCTGCAAGGCCTTCATCTTCGCGCATCGCGTCGAAGTTACGCGTGATGGTGCCGGTCGGGTCGCCGATCATGCCATACTGGATCTTCACGATGGTGTCGGAGGATTCGTGCCATGCCTTGTGGGTGAAGTGGGTGTCGGTCGAGACGGAGAACACTTCCACGCCCATTTTCTGCAGTTCTGCATAATGGTCGGCCACATCGCCCAGCTCGGTCGGGCAGACGAAGGTGAAGTCGGCGGGATAGAAGAAGAAGACGGCCCATTTGCCGGCGATGTCGGCTTCGGTGACGTCGATGAATTTGCCTTGTTTGAATGCCGTGGCAGCGAAAGGTTTGATCTTGGTATTGATGAGAGCCATGTCGTCCTCGTCTTTCGTTTGGGGAGGCGGTTCTTGTGAACCGGTTGGGGTCTTATCCCTTGAACGTAATCTACGTCCTTCGGGGGCTTAGGTGAAATTGATTATTATACGATTTCTGATAGACGCTATCTATCACTCGGATTTCAGGAGCGGCGCCAGCTCATGCGCGGCATGGATCAGCTTGGCGTCCTCGTGTGTGGCTGCAATCAGCATCAGCCCCGTGCCCGGCGTGGGGAGCGGCAGCGAGATCGAGCAGCCATCTATCACATTGGCCATGGTGGTGTTGCGCAGCGCCAACAGATTGAGCCGGTTGAAGCTCTCGTCCTCCTCCAGTGCGCTCAGCTGCGGCGGCAGGATTGGTGCGGTCGGCAGCACGATGGCGCGTCCCAGCAGCTCGCGTTTTGCATCCCGCGCGATCGCCTCGCGCAGGAGCAGCGTGCGGGCATAATCGGGCGCGCTCGCGGTATCGGCGCGGGCCATGCGCGTGGTTACACGTGAATCAATCTGGTCCTGTCTGTCGTCGTAATCGGCCTTGTGATGGACACGCGATTCGACCGCCGAGAATTGCCAGACGGCCAGCTCCTGATAGAGGGTGAAATAGGGCAGGTCGGTCTCGATGATGCGGTAGCCCGCGTCTTTCAGGGTCTCGAGAGCCGCGTCGAAGGCCTGCGCCACCTCGGGGTGCAGCCCGTCGCGCCCGAAACTGCGCGGCAGGATCAGCTCCTGCGGGAGTTCGGTTTCCTCATAGGGCGCATCGCGCAAGACCTCCATTGCGGCCTGCACGGTCAACGCATCGCGCGCCATGACGCCCACGGAATCGAGCGTATGCGAGAGGGCCACCACGCCCTCGCGCGGCACATCGGAGGCGGTGGGTTTGAACCCGATCAGCCCGCAGAAGGCCGCCGGAATACGCAGCGAGCCGCCCGTATCGGTGCCAAGCGCGATATCGGCCACGCCGCGCGCCACGCTTGACGCCCCGCCCGAGGTCGAGCCGCCGGCAATCGCGCCCTCGATCAGCGGCGTCAGGGGCGTGCCGTAATGCGGGTTCTGGCCAAGGCCCGAATAGGCGAATTCGGTCATGTTGGTATGGCCGATGAGCCCCGCTCCGGCCTCGCGCAGCCGCGCGATGACGGTTGCGTCCTTTTCGGCCACCGGGCGGTTCGCGCGGGCCTTCGATCCGGCCCGTGTCTGGTATCCCGTCACATCAAACAGGTCCTTCACCGCTACGGTCAGCCCGTTCAGGGGGCCGTCCGAGGGACCGGGCACAGGGCCGGTAAAGACTTGGGTGAAATCGGGCGCTTTCGCGCGGGAGCGGGCAAGGCTGAGCGGATCGGTGGTCATCGGGGCACTTTCAGGCTCGGGCCATGTTGCGCATCACGACACGCGATCCGGCATGGCCCATGGATGTCGCCCCACTTTCTGAGCCAGCTTTGCAGTGAAGTCCAGACCCCCGAGGTGTTCCGTCCCATCGCTCCCTCGTCTGTTGGTCCTGCGCATGGAAAAAGGGCAGCCACGGGGCTGCCCTTCTTGTTGTTCAGACCTTGGTTTCTGCCGCGGCGGGCGGCGGGGTCGGGTCCGACCCGTAAAGATCGCCGGGCAGTTCGGGCGGCATCGCGTGGTCTGCCTCCTCGTCATTGCGGTAGACCTGATTGTGGCGATAGATCATCAGCGTATCCCAGCGCAGCGCCTTCAGAAGCCCGATCAGGATCAGGAAACAGACGACCGCGAAGGGGAAACCCGCGACCACTGCGGCTGCCTGAAGCGCGTTCAGACCGCCCGCGACCAGCAGCACCGCTGCCACACAGCCCTCGGTCACGGCCCAGAAGATCCGCTGGATCTTGGGCGGGTTCGGGTCGCCACCTGCGGTGAGCATATCGATCACGAAGGAGCCCGAATCCGAGGAGGTCACGAACCACATCACGATCAGGACCATCGCGAAACCGGAGGTCAGGTCCGACATCGGGAAATAGTCCAGAAGGCTGAACATCGCCTGTCCGTAGGCTTCCTTGGTGGCATCGACGAGCGTGCTGTCCCCGCCCATCGAGATGCTGATGGCCGTGCCACCAAAGGCGCAGAACCAGAAGAACATGATCGAGCTGGGCAGCAGCATCACGCCGAGGACGAATTCGCGGATGGTCCGACCGCGCGAGATGCGCGCGATGAACACGCCGACGAAGGGCGACCAGCTGACCCACCATGCCCAGTAGAAGATCGTCCAGCTGTTCTGCCAGGTGCTTTCCTCGTTATAGGCTTCGGTCCAAGTGGCCCAGCTGATGAAGCGCGAGATGTAATCGCCATAGCTTTGCACATAGAGATCGAGGATGAAGATGGTCGGGCCCACGATCAGCATAAACAGCAGGAAGACCATCGACAGGCCGATATTGAGGTTCGAGAGACGTTTGATCCCCGCATCGAGCCCCGCCACGACCGAGATGGTGGCCGCGAGCGTGATAAGGGCGATGATGATGACCTGAGTGACCACCGACTGCTCCCAGCCGAACAACTCGCCCAGACCCGAATTGATCTGCATCGCGCCGAGGCCCAGCGAGGTGACGATCCCGAACATCGTGCCGAACACGGCCAGAATATCCACCGCATCGCCCCATTTTCCGAAGATACGCTCACCCAGAATGGGGTAGAGCGCCGAGCGGATGGTCAGCGGCAGGCCCTTGCGGAAGTGGAAATAGGCCAGCGCCAGACCGACAACCGCATAGATCGCCCAGCCGTGGAAGCCCCAATGCAGGAAGGAGATGACCATCGCCTGTTTGGCGGCCTCCTCGGTTTCCGGTGCACCGACGGGGGGCGCGAAATAGTGGTAGAGCGGCTCGGCCACACCCCAGTAGATCAGGCCGATCCCGATGCCTGCCGAAAACAGCATGGCGGTCCAGCTGAAGAGGCCATAGGCGGGTTTCTCATTCATCCGGCCCAGCCGGATATCGCCGAAGCGCCCGAAGGCCAGATAGATCGCGGCGATGACGAAAAGATTCATCTCGATGATGATGGCCCAGCCGAGATTAGTGGCGAACCAGCTCTGGATGCCTCCGAACAACGCATTGGCCTGTTCGTTGAAAAGCGCCCCGTAGATAATGAACCCGACGATCAGGATCGCTGAAACCGAGAAAACCCGCTTGTGGACTTTCGGAAAGAACAGCAGGCGTTCCTGCTGAAGATTATCTGCCATATCTGGCCTGTCCCCTTGTTATTCACCGGGTATGGTCCGGCGTCACAGACAAGGGAACGGGCCAGTTTCGAATAGGTTCCCGAAAAAGTCATGGAACCTCACGCGGGGGTGTCTCAGTCCCGCGCGATGTCAACGACGACCGACAGGCCCGGCACCAGTTTCTCGGCCTCGTCCTGCCCCGGATCGATGGAGATCCGCACCGGAACACGCTGGGCGATCTTGGTGAAGTTACCGGTGGCATTGGAGCTCGACAGCACCGAGAATTCGGATCCCGTGGCAGGCGAGAAAGCTTCCAGATGGCCGGTGAAGCGCTTGCCGCCCAGAGCATCCACGGTAAAGCTGACCGATTGGCCGACCTGCATCCCGTTCAGCTTGGTCTCCTTGAAATTGGCGATGACCCAGGCATCGGTCCCCACAAGGCTCATAAGTGTCGTGCCCGCGCTGACATATTGCCCGCCGCGCACGCCAAGCTGGCCCAGTCGTCCGTCGATGGGCGCGGTGATGGTGGTATGCTCGAGATCGATCTTGGCAAGTTCCAGTGCCGCCTGCGCGCTTTCGACGCTGGCCTGCAGGGTCTGGCTGTCCATCTTCACCGATTTCAGATCTTCCTCGGCCACATGACGGGCCGCAATAGCCTCCTCGAGCGAGGCTTGGGCCTGTTGCAGGGCAAGCTGTGCGTCATCCGCATCCGATTGCGAGAGGTAGCTTTTGTTCTGCAGCTGCTGCGCGCGTTCCCATTCGCGCTGGGTGGTGGCGACGGACGCTTCTGCCGAATCCTGCGAGGCTTTCTTCGATTCGATCGTTGCCTCCGCCGAACGGATATCCTGCGCGTTATTGGCCAGTGCCGCCTTGGCGCTGTCCAGCTCGGCCTGCGCCTGATTGACGGCCTGTACATATTGGCGATCGTCGATCTTGGCCAGCACGTCGCCTTTCTTGACGGTCTGGAAATCGTGCACCGGCACATCGGTGATAAAGCCCGAGAGCTGCGGTGCGATGGAGGTCAGACGACCGCGCACATAGGCGTCATTGGTCTGCGCCACCGAACTCTGGAAGGGAGGGATCTGCCATGCGTAGAGAATGATGCACAGGCCGATCAGCCCGAAGGCAACGGCGATGATAGAGGGAAGGAAACGTTTTACGGACATAGGTGGCTCATGCGGGTTGGCTCTGGAGGCGCTCTTTGCGCTTGGTCCAGAGATAGTTGATGATCAGGCAGCTCAGAGTGAACAGGGCCAGATAGAGAAGGGCGTGGAAGGCATCGGCATAGGCCAGAACATTCGCCTGCACGCTGACATTACTGGAAAGCTGCGACAAAGCCTCGGATTTGATGACGGTCGGGTCTGCCGAGGTCGCGGCATAAAGCTGTTTGAGCTGGGCGATGGTGCTGCTGACCATTGGGTTCCCTTCCATCAGCTGGCCGTTGAGAAGCTCGGTATGGAATGTGGTGCGCAGCTGCACGGTCGAACGAAAAATCCCCGAGCCGATGACCGCACCGAGGCTCTGGCTGGCCAGAAACACGGCGATGAAGCTCAGCAGATAGTTCGGGCTACGGCGGAAGGCGTTCATGATCCCGTTGGCCATCGCGGTCGGCAGGAAGATGGTAGAGGCAAAGCCCAGCAACGCCTGACTGACATAGAATTGCTGCGGCCCCCATTGTGCATTCACGCGTGTGTCGAGCGCAAGGCCGAGTGCCATCATGGCCAGCGCGGCCATATGCATCTCCGGCATGCGCTCCATCTTGAAGGTCAGCACACATACGATGCCGCCGGAGATTGTGGCGATCGTGATGATCAGGAACAAGAGCCATAGCTGGTCATAGCTATAGCCGATGGTCGAGAGCAGTCGCGGAATGCCCACGGTCTGTTCGCTCAGCAGCATTCGCATCAGGAAGAGCGCCGCCGCCAGCCGCAGGATCGGCCAGGAGACGAGCCAGCGCAGATCGATCAGCGGGCGATCGCGTTTCAGCTCGATCGCGACGAACGCGCTCAGGCAGAGAAGCGCCAGACAGGCGACGACGCCGAGCCACATCGCATCGGTCCACCACACGGTCGTGCCCCAGAAGAACACCACCACCACCGAGCCGAAGCCTATGGCCAGCAGGCTGAAGGTGATGACATCCATCACCGAGATCACTGGCACGCGCGGCATCGGTGTCAGCGGCAGGGTATAGATCAGGCCGATCATCAGGAGCGACAGGCCGAATTCCATCTGCCGCAACGATAGATAGTTGAAGTGATGGTAGAGGGCGGGGGAAATGGCATAGGCCAAAGGGGTGCCGACAAGGATGAAGGTCATCACGAGCGGTATCCCGAAGGTCATTTTCTTGGGCAGCGGGAGCACTTCGAGCATGTAGAGCACGGCGACCGATGCCAGAGGTGCCGAGGCACAGCCCGCGAAGAACTGCACGACAATCGCGCTATGCAGGCCATCCACCCAGAGTGTCGCGAAATTGACCAGCGCGAAACAGGCCACCGAAAGGATGGCGAAGTTCCGCAGCCCGTATTGCGTGCGCAGCTTCACCAGCATCAGGCTGAGCGAGGCCCGCGGGATCATATAGGCCGCCGTGAGCCAGAGGGATTCGGTCTGGCTCGCGCCCAGATCACCCGCGATGCGCTGCGCATTGGCCGTGGTGAAGCCTTGGCTCAGCGACATCGCGATCGCGACGACGATCGATGCAACTATGTATCCCAAGACGTGCAGGCGCGGTTTCGGCTCGAAAGGCGGCGGCGGGCGCTGCTCTTTGGGCGAAGGATCGCTCGGGTTGGGGTTCACGCCCGGAATATGTAGATGCGGTGTTTCAGGCATTTTTCGCCATATCGTCAAGGTTTACATGGAGGCGGCTGACCAGCTCGTAGAGCTGTTCGAACTCGCCGTCTGAAAGGTCATGGAAGAGTTCGTGACGCAAGGTGTTGGTATATTCCAGAATGTCCTTTGCCTTGTCCTTCGACAGGTCGGTCAGGAAAACGCGGCGTACACGACGGTCCCCCTCCACAGCACGACGCTCAATGAAGCCGGTTTGTTCCAGACTATCGAGTGTGCGGTTAAGGGTTGGTGTCTCGATCTTTAACGCCTCGGCCAGCTCGGTCTGGCTGCTGCCTTCGGTGCGCGCGATCTGCAAAAGGGCCTGCGCGCGGGCGAAGGTCAGGCCCATGGCACTGGCACGCGAATCGAAAGCCTTCCGCAAACGGCGGTTCAGGAAAATGATACTGTTCAGGACCATCCGGTCATCCAAGCGGGTCATAACACTCCTCTGCGCTTTTTATATCGCTAATTATTAGCAAGCTTATATGTGGGACATGTATATGAATTTCGAGATTTGCCAACGCAAATTTACACCATTTTCTGTGCCTGCACGAACACCGCTTGCGCAATCATGACGAAATGCTACAAAAATGATCAGCTTGCGAACGAGCGGCTCGCCAGCGCCAGCCCGTCGATAACTGCGGTGAAGGCCTCGACTTTGCGCAGTTCGGCATTCGGACAGGTCGCCTGTGCCTCCTCGGCCACCAGCCCCATCAGGCTCGAGCCGCCCACCAGCACGATGCAATCGAGCATCTGCGGGGCCATCTGAGCCTGCATCAGGGTCTGGTAGATCGCGTTGCGCAACGCCTCGCGGTGCTGCGAGAGCGCGCCGTTGAGCATACCGCGCGTCAGGCGCACTTCCAGCTTCGGCTCGACCATCCCCATCGCGATGGCAGCCTGCGCATCATCCGAATTGGCGGCGATCTTGCCACTTTCAACTGCGAAGGCCAGCTCGTGCCCGAGCTGTTCCTCGATCACATGGGCCAGCCGTCCGATCCGCTTGGGATCGGTGGCGTTGCGCTCCATATCGGCGACCAGGCGGCGGGTTTCGGGGGTGTAGACGAAGGGGATCTTCTCCCAGCGCGACAGATCCACATAGATCCCGCGCGGCACCGGCAGCAGACCGTCACCCATCTCGCGCTTCAATTCTCCGCCCAGCCCCAGTTCGGGCATGGCCTTGGCCAGTGACAGCGCATGATCGAAATCCGTGCCCCCCAGCCGGATGCCGTGACTGGCAAGGATACGGATCTCTTCGCCCTCGCGCTGGTAGACGGAGAAATCCGAGGTGCCACCGCCGATATCGACGATCAGGCCGGTCTCACGGTTGCGCTGCGAATGGCCAGCCGCAAGGGCAGCGGCTTCGGGCTCGGGCAGGAATTCGACCGTGTCGAACCCTGCCGCATGGTAGCAGGCGCGTAGGTCGGCTTCGGCGCGGGCGTGACGTTCGGGGTTGTCATGGAAGGCCACGGGGCGGCCAGACAGGGCGGTGGGGATCTTCAGGCCGGTTTGCGCCTCGGCCTCGGCTTTCAGATGGGCGAGAAAGATGGTGATGATCTGCGCGATGCTCTGCCGCTTGCGCCCGATCCGGCGCTCTTCATGGAGCAATTCGGTGCCGAGCACGCTTTTCAGCGCCCGCATATACCGGCCCGGATCGCCCTCGATCAGCGCCTCGCCTGCCGCGCGTCCGATCAGCATCCCGCTACCATCCTCGGGGAAGAAGACCGCCGTGGGCAGGGTATCGTGATGCCCCTCTACCGAAAGCCTGCGGACCGCGCCATTTTCCAGCACGGCCATTGCGCTGTTGGAGGTTCCGAAGTCGATAGCAAGGCAAGGCATAGCGGTACTTTCGTTCAAAGAGCAGAAGGGAGCGAGCGTGCCAGCTAATGAGTTCGGATCGTGGAGGCAAGAGGCGCTGTGTCTAAAACCCTGCCTCTCATGAGGCAATGTCGGGCGAGCCCGCTTCCGCGCGGCACGGTGACAAAAAGTCAGGTGCAAGGGGCTTGCATCCGGATCAGGGCTTCTGTATCCACACTGTCACAACGCGGGCGTTGTGTAATGGTAAGACCTTAGCCTTCCAAGCTAATGACGCGGGTTCGATTCCCGCCGCCCGCTCCAATCCCCCCTATCGCAAACAACAGACGTCACCCCGCCGCGGGTGCGATCCGTGCAGGTGCTGTCCTGTCTGCGCGGGGGGCTTGCCGCCGTGGGCCCATCATGGCAGGCACCTGTCGCCGGAGCCGCGAAGCCTTGGGCGCACCGGACACCTCCACGAAAAAAGGGAACGTCTCGTGATGAGACATTCCCTATGAGACAATGGTTCTGGAAAAGGTCACTCGTGTCGGGCTGTGCCTCACTTCGTCAGGATCAGCTTGCCCGCGCGGGTGATGCGCAGCGTGTAGACCTGACCGTTGAGAAGGATATTGGCCTGATTGCCCCCTTGGGTCAGCTCTTCGGCGGCATGAGCGGGCAGGGCTTGGGTGAAGCTGGGCGAAATGGTCATTGGTTTCTCTCAATTCTGTCTAGCATGTGGTCGATTGCGCCAGTGCGCGGGCTGAGGCCGTCGCAGAGCGCCTGCACGAGATCTGCAAGGGTGATCGGGGTCAGTTTACCCTGTCGTGCCTGCGAGGCAGGGCGGAGGGCCGGGTGGTGGGGCATGTCCATATCCTTTTTGGCAAGCAGCTGGTGGGGTCACTGGCGATGTGTGTTTAATCTGAGTGAAATTCTCGGGCTTGTAAAGCCTGATAGTTATAGTCAGGTATTAAATTCGCAATTTTCTGCCCAAAGACCGGTGCAGACAAAGCCCGCCGCAGCGTTTATGGTCATTCCATGAGCATAAACCGCGATCTTTCTGCCGATAATGCCCTGGATGCGTCGCATCCTCTGGGGCTCGAGGATTCGGCATGGACCGAGGTGCTCACGGCGATGGACCGGACCTATGCCGAACTCGTCGATTATCAGGCCCAGCTCGAGGACCAGAGCCATGCACTCGAGGAGATGCGCTCCTATCTGGGTTCTATCATGTCCTCGGTTTCGGATGCGCTGATTGTCGTCTCGCGTCAGGGACGCGTCGAGGATACCTCGCATTCGGTGGCGCATATGACCGGGCGACCCGCACGCAGTCTGGCACAGATGGATGTGCTGGATCTGGTGGCAGGCGAGTCGCGCCAGCGTCTGATCGCTGCACTGGCGGACTGCACCGGAAACCGTGCGCCGGTGACGTGCGAGCTGAGCCTTGGCGGTGTCTCGGGGGATGTCCTTCTGGAGATGTCGATCAATCCGCGTTTCGATGATCGGGGTCGTCTGACGGGGCATGTGCTGACGGGCCGTCCGGTGGGAGAGCTGCGCCGTGCCTATTCGGAGCTTGCGCAGAGCCATAACGCACTGAAATCGACGCAGGCGCTTCTGGTTCAGAACGAGAAACTGGCTTCACTGGGGCGGCTTCTGGCAGGGGTGGCACACGAGCTGAACAATCCGATCAGCTTCGTCTATGCCAATACCCACGCGATGGAGCGCTATGCCACCAAGTTCGAGACCTATTTCAACGAGGTCCAGCAGGGTGCCACGCGCGAGCGGCTGACCGCACTGCGCGAGGAGCTGCGCCTCGACCGCGAGGTGCGCAACCTGCGCGAGGCCATTGCCGGAGCGCGCGACGGCGCGGAAAGGGTGCGCGATATCGTCGAGGATCTGCGGCGCCTGTCGTCGGATGGCTCGGGCGAGAGTGTGATCTTCGATCTGGTCACCGTGGCGCGCACTGCCGCCCATTGGGTGGCCCGTGGGGCGGATCGAGGGATTGCACTCCGATTCGTGGGACTGCCCATGGTGCAGGCCATGGGCCGTGCGGGCCATATCCAGCAGATCATCATGAACCTCGTGCAGAATGCCGCCGATGCGCTCGCCGGTATCGAGGAGCCGCAGATTACCTTCCATGCCAGTCAGGAAAATGGCATCGCGCGGTTGAGCGTCTGCGATAATGGCACGGGCATTCCCGAGGAGGTGGCGCGTTCGATCTTTGATCCGTTCTTCACCACCAAGGAAGTCGGACAGGGCACGGGTCTGGGGCTTGCGATCAGCTACCGTATTGCTGCAGATCATGGCGGCAGTCTATCCTACCGACCGAACGGAACGGGCGGGGCCTGCTTCACTCTCGATTTGCCGCAAAGTAGATTACCGGACACCAAGACGACGGGGTCACACGAAGTATGAATGTTCTCTGGCTGCAATCCTCGGGCTGCGGTGGCTGCACGATGTCGCTTCTATGCGCCGAAGGTCCGACGCTTTTCGACCGTCTGGAAGGGGCGGGGATCGAGATGCTCTGGCATCCCTCGCTCAGCCTCGAAACCGGCGCCGAGGCGCGTCGCCTTCTGGAACGTGTGGAGGCGGGTGCGATCGCGCTGGATGTGCTCTGCGTCGAGGGGGCGATCGCCCGCGGACCGCGGGGCACGGGCAAGTTCCAGATCCTTGCTGGTACGGGGCGGTCGATGCTCGACTGGGTCTGTTCGCTTGCGGGCCTTGCGCGCCATGTGGTGGCGGTTGGCACCTGCGCGGCCTATGGCGGGATCACCTCGGCGGGCGAGAACCCGTCAGATGCCTGCGGGCTGCAATATGAGGGCTCGCATGAAGGGGGTGTGCTGCCCGCAAGTTTTCGCGCCAAAGGGGGGCTGCCGGTGATCAATGTGGTGGGATGCCCGACCCATCCCGACTGGGTGACCGAAACGCTGATGATGCTGGCCGAGAACCGGCTGGGCGCGGACGATCTCGATGGTCTCGGGCGGCCTTTGTTCTATACAAGCCATCTGGTCCATCACGGCTGCCCGAAAAACGAGTTTTACGAATATAAGGCCTCGGCGGTGGCGCTTTCCGATATCGGCTGCATGATGGAGAATCTGGGGTGTATCGGCACGCAAGCGGTGGGCGATTGCAATATCCGGCCTTGGAATGGCACTGGCTCCTGCACGCGGGGCAATTATCCCTGTATCAACTGCACCGCGCCCGAGTTCGAGGAGCCGCGCCACAGCTTCACCGAGACGCCGAAGATTGCCGGTATTCCGGTGGGGCTGCCGACCGATATGCCCAAGGCTTGGTTCATGGCGCTGGCCTCGCTGTCCAAGGCCGCAACCCCCGACCGGCTGGCGCGCAATGCAGTGGCCGACCGTGTGGATGTGCCGCCCACGCTACGGGTGCGGGGCCGCAAATGACCACGCTGGTGATGGGCCCGTTCAACAGGGTCGAAGGTGATCTGGAGGTGCAGCTCGATGTCGCGGAGGGCGCGGTGACGCAGGCGCGGGTGAACGCGCCGCTTTATCGCGGCTTCGAGCGGATGCTTTTGGGCAAGGCCCCGCAGGATGCGCTGACCATCACACCGCGGATCTGCGGGATCTGCTCGATCAGCCAATCGGCCGCTGCGGCGCGGGCCTTGGGCGCCGCGATGGGGCTCTCGCCCACGCCGCAGGGTGCGATGATGGCGGCGCTCATCCATGCGGTCGAGAATGTCTCGGACCATCTGACCCATTTCAACCTCTTCTTCATGCCGGATTTCACCCGCCCTGTTTATGCGGGCCGTGCCTGGCATGCGCGCGCGCTCCGGCGGTTCACGCCAATGGAGGGCTCGGCCCAGCGGGCGGCGATCGCGGCGCGGGCCGAATTGATGCATATCCTCGGGTTAATGGCCGGAAAATGGCCACATACGCTGGCGATCCAGCCGGGCGGGGTCACCCGCGCGCCGGGGCCGAGCGAGCGGATGCGGATCAGATCGGTGCTGCGCGGGTTCCGGCGCTATCTCGAGGAGGTGGTGTTTGGCGCGCCGCTCGATGAGTTCGCGGCGCTGGGCAGCCTGTCCGGTCTCATGGCATGGCGGACAGGCGATGCGGGACTGTTTCTCGAGATAGCGCAGGATCTGGATCTGGGGGCCGCGGGGCGCGGGCAGGGGCGCTATCTGAGCTTCGGGGCCTATCCGCTGGCCGAGGGGTTCGGGTTTGCACAAGGCGTCTGGGATGGGGCGCTGGCGCCTCTGGATCTGAGCGGGCTGGTGGAAGACCCCGCGCATGCATGGATGCTCGGGAATGCCAGCCATCCAGCGCATGGCGAGACCCGCCCCGACGAGATGATGCGCGAGGACGCCTATAGCTGGTGCAAGGCGCCGCGCCTTGACGGGCGGGTGTTCGAGACCGGTGCTCTGGCGCGGCAGGTCATCGACGGGCATCCTCTGGCACGGGAGGTGGCGGGCGCGGGGGTGCTGGGACGCGTAGCGGGGCGGCTTCTGGAATTGGCGCGCACGCAGGTCTTGATGGAAGCATGGGCCGAGGCCATCGACCCGCAGGCGCGGTTCATGGAGCGCGGTGAGGTGCCAAAAGAGGGCGTGGGTGTCGGTCTGGTCGAGGCCGCGCGGGGGGCTCTGGGGCACTGGCTGCGGATCGAGCGCGGGGTGATCGCGGGCTATCAGATCATCGCGCCAACGACATGGAATTTCAGCCCCCGCGATGTACAGGGTGTGCCCGGGGCACTGGAAGCCGCACTTGTAGGTGCGCCTGTGGCCGAGGGGGAGGAAACACCTGTCTCGGTGCAGCATATCGTGCGCAGTTTCGACCCCTGTATGGCCTGCACCGTCCATTGAGCGGGTTCTGAGCGCAGGTGCAGGTGTAGGGGCAAGGGGCTCTGCCCCTCTTGGGGCCTGACGGCCCCAATTCACCCCGGGATATTTAGGGACACTGGAAGATGAAGAGCGTCGAGATCCGCGTGCGGGGGCAGGTTCAGGGGGTGGGGTTCCGCCCCTTTGTCTGGCGGCTGGCGCATGATCTGGGTTTTGCGGGTCATGTCCTGAATGATGCGCAAGGGGTGGTTATCCGTGCGCGGGGTGCGCGGCTTGCGGAGTTTGTGGAGGCGCTTCGCGCGCAGGCGCCGGTTCTGGCACGGGTGGATGCGGTGGAGGTGGCGCCTTTTGCGGGCGAGTTGGGTGAGGGGTTCGAGATCGTGGCCTCGGAAGCGGGGGCCGTGCGCACGCGGGTGACGCCGGATGCCGCGACCTGTCCCGACTGTCTGGCCGAGACATTGGGCACGGGGCGCCGCGGTGGCTATGGTTTCACCAATTGCACCCATTGCGGGCCGCGCTTCTCGATCGTGACGGGGCTCCCCTATGATCGGGCGCAGACCACGATGGCAGAGTTTCCGCTTTGTGCGGATTGCAGGGGCGAGTATCTTGACCCGTCGGACCGGCGCTTCCATGCGCAGCCCGTGGCCTGTCCGATTTGTGGTCCGAGGATCTGGACTGTTCCAGAGAGTGCGGATTGGCTGAAGGAGGCTGCAGCGCGGCTCCGTGGGGGAGATATTCTTGCGATCAAGGGGTTGGGCGGGTTCCATCTGGCCTGTGATGCGGGAAATGCGGCGGCAATCGCGCGGTTGCGGGCGCGCAAGAATCGCCCGACCAAGCCGCTGGCGGTGATGGGGGATCTGGCCATGATCGGGGCCGCTTGCCATCTGGACGCGCTGGAGCGCGCGCGGCTGGCCGCGCCGGCCGCTCCGATCATCGTGCTGGCGCTGCGTGACGAGCCTGTTGAGGTCTGTGCCGGAGCGCTTGCTCCGGGACAGGACAGCTTGGGCTGGATGCTGCCCTATACGCCGTTGCACCATCTGCTGATCCGGGCTGTCGCGCGGCCTCTGGTGATGACCTCGGGCAATGGCTCGGGGCAGCCGCAGGTGATTTCCAACGAGGCGGCGCTGGCCGAGCTGGCCGAAATTGCGGACGGGTTCGTGCTGCATGATCGCGCCATTGCGCGCAGGCTCGATGACAGTGTCGAGCGGATCACTCCGCAAGGGCCAATGGTGCTACGCCATGCGCGGGGGCGGGTGCCCGATGTGCTGGATCTGCCCGCAGGCTTCGGGCAGGGACCGCAGGTGGTGGCCTATGGCGGGCAGATGAAGGGCGCGATCTGTCTGACCCGGGACGGTCAGGCGCTGCTGGGCCATCACTTGGGCGATCTGGATAATGTGGCCAATATCGAGGCGTTCGAGGCAGCGGATCGCGATTATCGGGCGTTATTCGACCATGTGCCCGAGGTTGTCGCGGTCGATCTGCATCCCGGGTTCCGGGCGACGCTGTATGGCGAGCGGGCTGCGGGCACGCGCCCCCTGATCCGTGTGCAGCATCACCATGCGCATCTGGCCGCCTGTCTGGGCGAGAATGGATGGGGTCTGGAGGACGGGCCGGTTGCGGGGATCATCCTTGACGGGCTGGGGCTCGGGGAAGATGGAACGATCTGGGGGGGCGAGTTGCTGCTGGGCGATTACCGTCATGTGGCGCGTGTGGCGCATCTGACGCCGGTGCCGATGCCCGGAGGGGATCGCGCCAGCCGCGATCCATGGCGCAATCTTCTGGCGCAACTCGACCATGCGGGGCTTCAGGCGCAGGCGGACAGGTTGCTGGCAGGCCAGCCGGTCGGGCTTCTGCGTCAGGCGATGGCCAAGGGGATGAACGCGCCGCTGACCTCCTCGGCAGGACGCCTGTTTGATGCCTTTGCGGCTGCGGCGGGGTTTGTCGGCAGCCAGAGCTATGAGGGCGAGGCAGCGATGGGGCTGGAGTCTCTGGCCCGCAAGGCGGGGGATACAGGCGCGGGCTATCCGTTCGGGGAGGGCGCGCAGATCGATCCGGCGCCGATGTGGCGGGCATGGGCCGATGATCCGGGCCCTGTAGAAGCGAAAGCGCGGCGCTTCCATCGCGGGCTTGCGCGGGCCTTTGCGGGGCGCGCGCGGGATCTGGTTGTGCAGGGCGCGGCGCGCGCCGTGGTGTTGTCGGGCGGTGTTTTGCAGAATGTCGTGTTGCAGGAGGAGTTGATGACAGCCCTCGGCGATGTGCCGGTGCTTTTGCATCACAAGGTGCCGGCCAATGACGGTGGGCTTGCCCTAGGGCAGGCGTTGGTCGCCATGGCGCGGGTCATGGGCGGACGGTGATGGCCGTATGGCTTCCAGATAACGGAAACTCTGGCAATCATCTATCCGGTCAATTCTATAGCGTTTTGTGAATTTTAGACGCAAGACATTATTATAAAATAATAAAAACAGCCTGTGACACTTTGTCATTTTCTTCGCGCGCCGTGGGAGCCTGCTATGGCATCCAAAGGCATACCACGCGCGGACCGGGCCTATCCCGCCTCCGCAGCCAGGCAGCAGGGAGCGAAGGTCTTGTCTAATCTCGAGACATTCTACGATGTTATGCGCCGTCAGGGGATCACCCGGCGCAGCTTTATGAAATATTGCTCGCTCACTGCGGCAGCCTTGGGTCTGGGGCCGGCCTTCGTGCCGAAGATCGCCCATGCGATGGAAACCAAACCCCGCACACCGGTCATTTGGGTGCATGGTCTGGAATGCACCTGCTGCTCGGAGAGCTTCATCCGCTCTGCCCACCCGCTGGCCAAAGACGTCGTGCTCTCGATGATCTCGCTCGATTATGACGATACGCTGATGGCCGCGGCAGGCCATGCCGCCGAAGCCGCCCTGCAGGACACGATCGAGAAATATAAAGGCAATTACATCCTCGCGGTCGAGGGCAATCCGCCGCTCAACGAGGATGGAATGTATTGCATCATCGGCGGCAAACCTTTTACCGAGCAGCTCAAACATGCCGCCGAACATGCCAAGGCCATCATCAGCTGGGGCGCCTGTGCCTCCTATGGCTGTGTGCAGGCAGCGGCCCCGAACCCGACCCGTGCCACCCCCGTGCACAAGGTCATTAACGACAAGCCGATCATCAAGGTGCCGGGCTGTCCGCCCATCGCCGAGGTCATGACCGGCGTTATCACCTATATGCTTACCTTCGATCGCCTCCCCGAGCTCGATCGTCAAGGTCGGCCGGCGATGTTTTACTCCCAGCGTATCCATGACAAGTGCTATCGCCGGCCACATTTCGATGCAGGGCAGTTCGTCGAACATTGGGACGACGAGAATGCCCGCAAGGGCTACTGCCTTTACAAGATGGGCTGTAAGGGCCCGACAACCTATAACGCCTGTTCCACCGTGCGCTGGAATGATGGGGTCAGTTTCCCGATCCAGTCGGGCCATGGCTGTATCGGCTGCTCGGAGGACGGGTTCTGGGATCAGGGCTCTTTCTATGACCGCCTGACCAATATCAAACAATTCGGGATCGAGGCCAATGCCGACAAGGTCGGTGGTGTTGCCGCAGGCGTCGTGGGGGCAAGCGTGGCCGTGCATGCCGCCGTGACCGCGCTCAAACGCGCCCAGAAGAAAAACGAGGAAGTCTGAGCATGAGCGTTCTCAATACCCCCAACGGCTATGCCATGGACAATTCGGGCAAGCGGATCGTTGTTGATCCGGTGACCCGTATCGAAGGCCATATGCGCTGTGAAGTGAATGTGGACGAGAATGGCGTGATCCGGAACGCGGTCTCGACCGGGACCATGTGGCGTGGGCTGGAGGTCATCGTAAAGGGCCGCGACCCGCGTGACGCATGGGCCTTCGTGGAGCGGATCTGCGGTGTGTGCACCGGCACCCATGCGCTGACATCGTGCCGCGCGGTGGAGGATGCGCTGGGGATCCAGATCCCCGATAACGCCAATTCCATCCGCAACCTGATGCAGCTTGCACTGCAGATCCACGATCATATCGTGCATTTCTACCACCTGCATGCGCTCGATTGGGTCAACCCGATCAATGCGCTCAAGGCCGACCCCAAAGCGACCTCGGAGCTGCAGCAGATGGTGGGCCCGAACCACCCGCTCTCCAGTCCCGGCTATTTCCGCGATGTGCAGAACCGTCTGAAGAAATTTGTCGAGAGCGGGCAGCTTGGCCTCTTCAAGAACGGCTATTGGGACAATCCCGCCTATAAGCTGCCGCCCGAGGCGGATCTCATGGCGACTACCCATTATCTGGAGGCGCTGGACCTCCAGAAAGAGGTGGTGAAACTGCACACCATCTTCGGCGGTAAGAACCCGCATCCCAACTGGCTGGTGGGCGGTGTGCCATGCCCGATCAATATCGATGGCGTGGGCTCGGTCGGCGCGATCAATATGGAACGCTTGAACCTTGTGAAATCGATCATCGACAAGGGGCTGGAGTTCAACCGCAACGTCTATATCCCCGATGTGATCGCGATTGGCGGTTTCTACAAGAACTGGCTTTACGGAGGCGGTCTGTCTTCCAAGGCCTGCCTCGCCTATGGCGATATCCCCGAGAATGCCAATGATTTCTCGCCCGAACAGCTGCATCTGCCGCGCGGCGCGATCATCAATGGCAAGCTCGACGAGGTCCATGATGTCGATGTGCGCGACCCCGAGCAGGTGCAGGAATTCGTCGACCACTCCTGGTATGAATATGGCGAGCCGGGGCTGGGCCTACATCCGTGGGACGGCGAGACCAATCCGAAATTCGAGCTGGGTCCGAATGCCAAGGGCACCAAGACCAATATCGAAGAGCTCGACGAGGGCGCGAAATACAGCTGGATCAAGGCACCGCGCTGGCGTGGCCACGCGATGGAGACCGGTCCGCTGGCGCGCTATATCATCGGCTATGCCAAAGGCCATGAGGATATCAAGGGCCAGGTCGATGGCCTCCTGCGCGATATGGATCTGCCCTTCGAGGGCATCTTCTCGACGCTGGGCCGGACTGCCGCACGGGCGCTTGAATCCGAATATTGTTCGCGCCTGCAGCTGCATTTCTATGACAAGCTGATCAACCGCATCAAATCGGGCGACCAGTCTACCGCCAATATCGAGAAATGGGACCCGAGCACTTGGCCGAAAGAAGCCAAGGGTGTGGGCATGACCGAGGCGCCGCGCGGCGCGCTGGGGCATTGGATCCGCATCAAGGACGGGCGTATCGACAATTACCAATGCGTGGTGCCGACAACGTGGAACGCCTCGCCGCGCGATGTGCAGGGCAATATCGGGGCCTATGAGGCGAGCCTCATGAACACGCCGATGGAGCGCCCCGAGGAGCCGGTGGAGCTGCTGCGCACGCTGCATTCCTTCGATCCCTGTCTCGCGTGCTCGACCCATGTCATGTCGGATGACGGGCAGGAGCTGACCACGGTCAAGGTGCGCTAAAGGGAGGAAAGACTATGAAATATCTCGCTATACTGGCCGTTTGGGCCGCCACGCCTGCACTGGCCCATGAGGGTCACCCCACGGCTTCTGGCCCGTTCGGGCACGAGATCTCGCATCTCGTTCTGGGCGCGGTGGCGATCGGGGTGGTCTATCTGGTGGTGGAACTGGCGCGGAAGGTCTTCGGCAAGTCCAAGGAGGACTGAGCCATGGCCGAGAAGCATATCCACCAGCCTGCGGCCGACGCCTCCGAGATCATGCCGGGCGCACGGCTGACCGGAGACGCCACGGCGGCCGATATCGAATCCATCCGCCGCCAGAATTCGGTCTATGTCTACGAGGCGCCGGTCCGGCTCTGGCATTGGGTCAATGCCGCCTGCATCACGATCCTCTGCGTCACCGGCTATTTCATCGGCGCGCCGCTGCCCTCGATGCAGATCGGCGAGGCGACGGAGCAGTTTGTCATGGGGTATATCCGCTTCGCGCATTTCGCGGCGGCGATGATCGTGACGGTCGGTTTCTTCGGGCGCATCTACTGGGCGATGGTGGGCAATCATCATGCCAAGCAGATGTTCTATGTGCCGGTCTGCAACCTGCATTTCTGGAAGGAGGTGCTGTTCGAGCTGCGCTGGTATCTGTTCATCGAGAAGAAGCCAAAGAAGTATGTGGGGCATAACCCGCTCGCGCAGCTCGCGATGTTCTCTTTCATCACGATCGGGCTGACCTTCATGCTGGTGACCGGCTGGGCGCTTTATGCCGAGGGCGCGGGGCAGGGCTCGCTGCCCGATACGCTGATGGGCTGGGTGCTGGGGATCGTGCAGAACAGCCAGCGTCTGCACACGCTGCATCATCTGGGGATGTGGGCGATCATTATCTTCATGATCATCCATATCTATGTGGCGATCCGCGAGGATATCATGTCGCGCCAGTCGATGGTCTCGACGATGATCTCGGGTCACCGCACCTTCAAGGACGACGAAATAGAGTGATTTCATAAGTCATTTAAGTATGCCGCGAGGCGTCGGAGGTGGTGCTCCGGCGCCTTTTTTCGCGTCTTCGTGAGGGGGCTTTGCGGGAACGTGTCTGTCGCGCGCGCGTTGGTTGGTCAAAGGAATTTTCAGGAGATCTATCATGGCTGACCAACCCGATCTGAAGGCAGGTGTCCGTTTTGAGACGCTTGAAGAGAACCAACCGCTAACCGGCACCTTCGGCGATCAGGAGGTCACCGTGGTCCGGCAGGGGGATCGCGCCTTCGCTGTCTCGGCACGCTGTACCCATCTGGGTGCCGATCTGGGCACTGGTATCGTGGCGGAAGGCGAGATCCGCTGCCCCTTCCACCATGCGCGGTTTGACCTCGAGACCGGCGAGGCCACCGGTGCGCCCGCCATCACGCCTCTTGGCTGTTACAAGGTCGAGATCGCGGGGGGGATCTTGCGTGTCACCGGCAAGCAGGGCCAGCCCGACGCGCCGGATGCCTCCGGCAGCCGTGAGAGGATCGTGGTGGTGGGCGCGGGGGCCGCGGGCCATGCCGTGGCCGACCATTTCGTGACGGCAGGCGAAGGTGCGCGTGTGACGCTGATCACCGAGGATCTCGATGCGCCTTATGACCGGACCTTTGTCTCCAAACAGGTGCTTTCGGGCGCGAAAAACCCCGAGGAGGCCGCACTCCCCTTCGGCCATCCGCACAATCCGCGCCCCACGATCCTGCGTGGGGTGAAGGCCGAGGCGATCAACCGTCAGAAAAAACAGCTGCGCCTGTCGGACGGGCAGACGCTGCCTTACGAGACGCTGGTTCTGGCCACCGGTGCCACGCCGATTACGCCCGAATTCGACGGTGCCGACCATGAGGCGGTTTTCACTCTTCGCAGCCTAGCCGATGCCCGCGCCATCCTCGGGCGCGCGGAACGGGCGAAATCGATCGTGGTGCTCGGTTCGTCCTTTATCGGGCTTGAGGCGGCAGGGGCGCTTGCCTCCGAGGATCGCAAGGTCCATGTGGTCACACAGGACAAGGTGCCGATGGAGAAGACCCTTGGCGCAGAGATCGGTCACTTCGTTCAGAGCCAGCACGAGGCGGATGGGGTCAGTTTCCATCTGGAAACGACGCTGACCAGCTATGACGGCGCACAGGTCACGTTGAAGGATGGCCGCAAGATTGACGCTGATATGGTCGTGCTGGGTGTAGGCGTGAAGCCCGATCTGGCGCTGGCCAAGGCGGCGGGGCTGGAGTTGGCCGAGAAAGAGAACGGTGTGCAGGTGGATACCCATTTCCGCACCTCCGATCCCGCGATTTACGCGATTGGCGATATCGCCAACTATCCCGCCTGTGACGGTTCGGGCCGGTTGCGCATCGAGCATTGGGCCCATGCGGGCGATCAGGGCGCACATCTTGCGGCCTTCCTTCTGGGCGAGACCGATGGGGGCTTCGACCGGATTCCGTTCTTCTGGACCAAGCAGGGCGATGCGCAGTTGCGCTATGTCGGCCACGGCTCGCCTGCGGACGGAGTGCGGATTGACGGCAAGCTTGAGGAAAAGGATTTTGCCGCCCATTTCAAGGGGAGCTTCCTGCAAGGTGCGCTCGTGACCTGCAACCGCGATGTAGAGGCACTGGAGACCGAACGCGATTGGGAGCGCTGATCCGCAAGCTGGATAGTTTACATCCTCTTTCTGAGTGAACTGGAAAGCTATATTCTACCTAAGTTGGGCGCAGGATGTAGCTTTTCATGTTTTATTTATGAATAACAACATCATAATTAAATAACGCGATTAATGGCGATGGGCTCCTTTTTTGGGAGCCTGCTGGATATGGTCACATAACGACCGGAGGCGCAAAGCCTCTTGCCAGCGGGCGAAAGGAGGACGCCATGCCAGCCACCACCACGCAGATACCGCGTAATATCCTGGTTCTGGGAATCGGGAATGTGCTCTGGGCCGATGAGGGCTTCGGGGTGCGCTGCGTCGAGACGATGGCGCAGACCCATGCTGTGCCCGCGAATGTGCGGCTGATGGATGGCGGCACGCAGGGTCTGTATCTGCTGCCCTTCATCGAGGATTGCGACGCGCTGATCGTGTTCGATGCCGTGGATTTCGGGCTGGAGCCCGGAACGCTGGTCACGCTGCGCGACCGCGATGTGCCCGCTTTCATGGGCGCCAAGAAGATGAGCCTGCACCAGACGGGGTTTCAGGACGTGCTGGCAACGGCCGAGCTGATGGGCCATGCGCCCGATTACATCACGCTGATCGGTTGCCAGCCCGAGGAGATCGAGGATTATGGTGGCGGATTGCGGGCCGTGACCTCGGCCCAGATCCTGCCTGCCATTGACGAATGTATCCGCGAGCTGGGTCGCTGGGATATCGGCGTGACCGAAGGCCGCACCGAGAGTGGAGATCTCGCCGATATCTCCATCCAGCGCAGCGCCTATGAGGGGGGCCGCCCCGACGCGGAAGATGCCTGCCGTATCGGTGATCACCGCTTCTTTCCTCCGGCCGCCAAGGGGCGCGCCTGATGTGTGTCGGTGTGCCTTTGCAGCTGCTTGCGCGGGACGGCATCTGCGGTGATGTGATTGAGGATGGCCAGCCACAGATCATCGACCTGTCGCTGACCCCCGAGGCCGAGGCCGGTGACTGGCTTCTGGTCTTTCTGGGGGCGGCACGCGAGGTGATTTCGGCCGGCGAGGCGGCCAAGATTTCGGCGGCCCTGGATGGCCTGCGCGCGCTGATGACCGGCGGCGATCTGGGGGCGGCATTTGCCGATCTGGAAGCCCGCACCCCCGAACTTCCCCCCCATCTGGCTGCTGCTGCCGCGCAGGGCCGCAAGACCGCCTGAAGGATTATCCCATGCATGATTTCGTAATGCCCAGTGACGTGACGCCCTCGGGAGAGGTCCATCCCCTCGTGCAGCGTTTGAGTAACGAGTTCTCCTATCCCCGCCTTGCCACGATGGAGGCGGTGGCCGAGTTCACCGGCGCCGAAGGGGTGCACTGCCTCTTTGTGCCCGGGGATGCCAAGCGCAATCTGGAGACGCCCGATGCGGCGGTGGTTCTGCCCGAGCTGCGGATGACCTTCCAGAACATGTTCGACTGTGCGGTGATCGATGACGCGATCGAGGCCGAGCTACGCCAGGAGACCCGCGCGCTGAAGACCCCGGGCTTCCTGTTTTACCGCGACGGCACCTATCTGGGGGCCATCGAGAAAGTGCGTGACTGGGATGACTATATCGCCCGCACCTCGCATATCCTTGATCTGAAAGGTTGATCCCATGGTGAGTAACTTCCATCTGCCGCCTATGGGCTTTGGTCCCGGCTCTCAGGAAACCGGCGAGGAGCTGGAATATATGGAGTTGCCCTCGGGTATGCGCACCTATTCTGCGCATATGCCCGAGGTCGATGACCCCTCCGCTGTGACCCCTGCGCTGAAGACGCTGGCCGATATCGCCAAGGCCGCCGAGGCCTGTGCCAGAGGCGGTATGGCGAGCTTCGATCTGTCGGGGCTGGATGCGCCCAACCGCGCCCTGATCGCCGAGACGATGGGGCAGGGCGAAGTTGCCATGAAGATCCGTGGCATCCCTGCACTGATGGTGCAGGAGAGCGTCTTTGCCGGTGTCTGGTCGGTCGCAGGAGCGGGTGTAGACCGGATCGAGGTGGGCCCTGTGCCAGCGGTCTCGATGACCCGCGCCTTCGAGCCTTACCGCGAGGCGCAGGGGCCGCAGGCCGCGCGCCCCAATGGCGTGGTCAATGCGCCCGCGCTGGTGGCCGAGCTTTACGATAAATCCGAGACCTATCGTGGCGGGCTGCCGCATGTGGTCAATCTGACCCTGCTGCCCCATACCGAGGAGGATCTGGTCTGGCTCGACCGCGTGCTGGGCGAGGGCGCGGTTACCATCCTGTCGCGTGGCTACGGTAATTGCCGCATCACGGCCTCCGCGCTGCGCAATGTCTGGCGGGTGCAGTTCTTCAACTCGATGGATACGCTGATCCTTGATACGTTCGAGGTGACCGATATGCCCGAGGTCGCTCTGGCGGCGCCCGAGGATCTGGAAGACAGCGCCGAGCGCATCCGCGAAGTGCTGGAGGCAATTCGGTGAGCGGGTCGATGAGCGCGCCGGTGACCGGCTTCGAGGGCAGCTATATGGGCGCCTATGACCGGATTTCGGATCAGGCGCTGATGGAATGCAAGATCTGCTGGTCGACCTATGATCCGGCGATTGGCGATGATTTCCGGCAGGTTCTGCCCGGAACGCCGTTCAATGCGCTGCCCGATGACTGGAAATGCCCCAATTGCGACGCGCCCAAGGCACAGTTCATGGTCCGAGAGGATCCGGGCGCGCCGATGATGATCGAGCAGCGCCGCATCGACGAACAGGTGCGCAACCTGATCGCCGATTTCCGCGAGATCTGGAATTCGACCATGCGCGATGTGCCCTTGTCGAACAAGGCGCTCTCGGTCGAGGCGGTGGGGTTCCGCGCCCATGAGGGGCGCGGGCTCGGGGTTCTGTTCAGCCCGTGGTTCATGAATCTGGTCCTGTTGCCGGGGGCCGATGAGGATTGGTCGGGGCTGAAGGCCGGTGCCAAGGAAATGGTCGACTTCCCCTCGGGCTGCTACGAATTTATCCATAATACGCGCGCGCAGACCGGCGGATACAAGGCCTGTTCGCTCTTCTCGCCAATGGAGGAATTCCAGACGCAGATCCAAGCGCGGGAGGTGGCGCAGGCCATTATGGCCGAACTGTTCAAACAGGAGAACCGTGCCGAGACAGACCGGCGCTCGGAAATCCGTTCCTCGCGCGAGGCGGAGCTTGCCGAAGCCCGCGCGAATGAGGCACACTCTCTCGAGGAGACCCCGATTGCAGAGGGTGCCGGTCTGACGATCCCGTCGCGCAGGCAGATCATCTCGGCCGGACTGGCCAGCGAGGTGATGGCCATCGAGCCTCCGGTTGCGGGGGTGGAGAGGGAAGCGGAATGAAACAGGTTCTGGGTATCGGGTTGGAACGCCATGGCGATATGATCGCGCCGAAGCTGGTTCTGCCTGCGCCCATGCCTGTGGGTGAGGTCATGCGCGGCCGCGATCCGGAGGCGGTGGCCCAGATGATGGGCCGGCTCTTCAATCTATGCGGGGCGGCGCAATCGCAGGCCGTGCGGCTGTCGCTGGGCCTGCCCGCAGATGATGACGACACCCGCCGCGAGATCCTGCGCGATCATATGGCCAAGCTGTTTCTCTTTTGGCCCAAGGCGTTGGGCCATGCGTCCCCACCCATGCCCGAGGGCTGGCAGCGGGCTCAGCCCGCGCTTCTGCGCGACCTCTGGGGGATGGGCGAGATCCGTGACCTCGACGCGTGGCTGGTTTCGGGGCAGGGGCTGTCGCCCCTGATTTCGGCGATCGACCGGCTCTTTGCGCCGCATGAGGCGGTAGCACGGGTGGCCGATCTGTTCGACCCGATGCTGAAAATGGCGCAGGAGAATTCTCCCGCCGGTCGTATGGCTTTCCACCCGCTGATGAAACAGGCCGAGGAAACTCGTGGGCGCGGGCCGCTCTGGCGTGCTCTGGGCCGGCTTCTGGATCTGACGCGGATCATCACGCGGCCTGCAGGCCCTGTCCTGCGCCCCGACAATACCGCACTCGTCGCGGCGGCCCGCGGCACCTATGCGCTGCGTGGGCATCTTGCAGGCGGGGTGGTGGAGACGCTCGAACGGGTGACGCCCACCGACCATCTTCTGGCTCCGGGCGGGGCGATGGAACTGTCGCTGGCCACATTGCCATGGCGCAAGGCGGGGCTCGCGGCGCTGGTCGTCGATATTCTCGATCCTTGCATTGCGGTCGAGATCAAGGGGGTGCCCCATGCATGAGATGGCGATTGCCGAAGGGATCCGTGGCGTGGTCGAGGACGCGGCGCGGGCCAATGACGTGCGCAAGATCACCAGGCTGCGTCTGGAGATCGGACGTTTTGCAGGCGTCGAGAAACACGCGCTGGAATTCGCCTTCGAGGTGGTGATGCGCGGCTGCCCCGCCGAAGGGGCGGCGCTGGAGATTATCGATCTTCCCGGTCGGGCGCTGTGCTACGACTGTATGGAAGAGGTGGAGATTATGGACCGTCTGGACCCTTGCCCCAAATGCGGGGGCGGCAAGCTGATGCCTCAGGGCGGAGACGAGATGCGGATCAAGGATATGGAGGTGGCGTGATGTGCACGGTATGTGGTTGCAGCGGTCATACGATCGAGGATGAATTCAAGGCCCATCTGGCAAAGCAGGGGGCGGATCTGGCGCGCGGCCAGCGCCCCTTCGAATGGCCCACGCTGGCGCCCGCCAAGGCGATGGCGCAGCCCCAGGCCCGCAAGCAGACGCAACAGCCGGTTGTCTCCGACGGGCTCGATATCCATTGCGGCCATGGCGCGGCGGGCGTCGAGGTGCCCGGTTTCTCGCAGGCCCGCCTAATCGAGATCGAGACCGGCATCCTGTCGAAAAACGATATGTTCGCGCAGCGGAACCGTGCGCGTCTGGCGCAGGACGGGATCTTTGCCACCAATCTCGTATCATCGCCCGGTTCGGGCAAGACGACCCTTCTGTGCCGCACCATCGAGATGCTGGCGGACCAGCCTCTGGCGGTGATCGAGGGCGACCAGCAAACCACCAATGATGCCGACCGTATCCGTGCCACCGGCGCGCAGGCCATTCAGGTGAATACCGGAAAGGGCTGCCATCTGGATGGCAAGATGGTGGAAACCGCGCTCGACCGTCTGGGTCTGGGCCGCAACGCGCTTCTGTTCATCGAGAATGTCGGCAATCTGGTTTGCCCTGCAGCCTTCGATCTGGGCGAGGATGCCAAGGTCGCGATCCTCTCGGTCACCGAGGGAGAGGACAAGCCACTGAAATATCCCCATATGTTCACTGCCGCCAAGATCGCTCTGCTCAACAAGGTCGATCTGGCCCCCTATTGCGATGTCGATCTGGATCTCTACGAGGCCAATCTGCGCCGCGTGAACCCCGATCTCGCCATCCTGCGCGTCTCGGCGCGCACGGGCGAGGGGATGCAGGCCTGGCTCGACTGGCTGATGGCGGGGCTTGCCCGCAAGGCTGTCTGATGGCCCCCGCACCTCTGCCATCGGTTCTTCTGGTCGATGACGAGCCGCATTCGCTGACGGCGATGAAGCTCGCGCTGGAAGACGAGTTCGAGATTTTCACCGCCCCCGATGCGGGCGCGGCCTTGGGCGTGCTTGAAAACGAATGGATCCAGGCGATCCTGTGCGACCAGCGCATGCCGGGCCGGACGGGGGTGGATTTTCTGACCGAGGTGCGCGAGCGCTGGCCCGAGACCGTGCGTATGATGATCACCGGCTATACCGACAGCACCTCGATGGTGGCGGCGATCAACGAGGCGGGTGTGCACCAGTTCATCGCGAAACCATGGCATCCCGAGCAGCTGTTGATGGCGGTGCGCAATGCGGTAAAGCTGTTCCAGCTGGCGCGTGATAACGAGCGGATGCAGCTGGAGATGCGCTTCCTGTCCAGCACGTCGGAAAGCCGTCTGGAAAAGCGCCGCCGTGCGCTGCGCGAGGGAATGGGGTTCGAGACCATCCTGCGCAGCCCCAATTCCGCGATGAACGACACGGTGGCCATCGCGCGGCAATATGCCAGTTTTGACATCCCTGTCTTGCTTGGCGGCGAGGCGGGCACCGGCAAGGCGCAGCTGGCACGGGCGATGCATTATGGCAGCCTGCGTGCGGAAAAGCCGTTTTACGAGTTCAATCTTGCTGGCGTGCCCGAAGAGCTGGCGATGGTCGAGCTGTTCGGGGCCAAGCGTGGCGTGCTGCCGGGCGGCGTGAACCGCATCGGGCTGATGCAGAAGGCCGATCGCGGGACGCTCTATCTGGCGGGGGTCGATGAGGCATCCCCCGCGATGCAGCTGGCGCTGTTGCGGGTGCTGACCGAAGGCTCGATCACGCCTCTGGGCGGGCAGGAAACCGTGGGCACCAATCTGCGGCTTATCTGCGGGTCGAATGTCGATCTGCGCAGCAAGGTCGCCGATGGGGCCTTCCGCAGTGATCTTTATTATGCGCTGTCGGTGGGCGAGATCGGGCTTCTGCCGCTGCGTGCGCGGCGCGGCGATGTAGCGATGTTGGCCCAGCATATTCTGGCCGAGGCGGCCTCGATCCATTCGAAGCCCGTGATGGGATTTGAGGCTCCGGCGCTGGAGTTTCTGGAGAATTACGACTGGCCGGGCAATCTGCGGGAGCTGACCAACGAGGTCACGCGCATGCTGATTTTCGCGCAGGAGAATGTGCTGGGGGCCGAGCTGATCTCGCGCCATATCCTGCAGGCGGCACCCGCTGAGGAGGGCGCGGACCGTTCTGCCGAGGAAGACGCGTTGCAGGCCAATGGCCAGCTGAAGGACCGGATCGAGTTGATGGAAATGCGGATCCTGCGCGAGACGTTGACCCGCCATCGCTGGAACAAGAGCCGTGCGGCCGCCGAGCTGGGCCTGAGCCGTGTGGGGCTCAGGGCCAAGCTCGACCGTTACGGGATTATGGGCCCTCAGGCCCGCGTGGAAGAGGAGGATGACTGATGTGTCTGGGCATTCCGGGACAGATCGTCGAGATCAGTGACGAGGCGCGGATGATGGCCGTGGCCGAGGTGTCGGGGGTGCGGCGCGCGGTCAATGTGGCCTGTATCGCCGACGGGCCGCTTGACGGGCTGATCGGCGAATGGGCGCTGATCCATGTGGGCTTTGCCATGGCGCGGATCGACGAGGACGAGGCCGCGCAGACTTTGGCGGCACTCCACGAGCTGGGCGAGACGCAGGAGGCGCTTGAACAGATGGCGGCCGGTGATGCGGCGCTGGAAGGGCGGGTGTGAGATGGCGTTGAAATTTGCCTCCGAATTCCGCGATCCGAAATTGGCCCGCGCGTTGTTGCAAGCCATCGCCGAGAAGGCCGATGCCATAGGCGCTACCCGCGAAAAGCCCATCCATATCATGGAGATCTGCGGCGGTCATACGCATTCCATCTTCCGGTACGGGCTCGATAAGCTGATCCATGAGGGGGTGGAGTTCATCCACGGTCCGGGCTGTCCGGTATGCGTTCTGCCACGTGCGCGGGTTGATGAATGTATCGAGTTGGCCGAGCGTCCGGAGGTGATCTTCACCACGTTCGGGGATGCGATGCGGGTGCCTGGCTCGACCAAGTCGCTCATTCAGGCCAAGGCCGATGGGGCCGATATCCGCATGGTCTATAGCCCGCTCGATGCGCTGGAAATTGCCCGCCGCAACCCCGACCGCGAGGTGGTCTTCTTCGGGCTGGGGTTCGAGACAACCACCCCCTCGACCGCGCTGGCGATCCAGCAGGCAGCGCGCGAAGGGCTCGCAAACTTCTCGGTCTTCTGCAACCACATCACTGTGCCCGAACCGATCAAGGCGCTACTCGATGACCCCTATATGATGCTCGACGGGTTCATCGGGCCGGGCCATGTGTCGATGGTGATCGGTATCCACCCCTATGATTTCATCGCGCAAGATTATGGCAAGCCGATTGTGGTGGCAGGGTTCGAGCCGACCGATCTTCTCCAATCCGTGCTGATGGTGCTGACCCAGATCGAGGCAGGTCAGGCCCGTGTCGAGAACCAGTATGGCCGCGTGGTGCCCGAGCATGGCAATTCTGTTTCCATTGCCGCCATCAATGATGTCTACGAGAAGCGCCCTTCCTTCGAGTGGCGCGGCTTGGGCGAGATCGACGCCTCCGGCATGCGTATCCGTGATGCCTACCGCGCCTATGACGCCGAGGAGAAATTCGGGATCGGCTATGCGGTGGGTCGCCGTGAGGTGCCCGAGGTCGAAGGCTGCGCCTGCGGTCAGGTCATGACGGGGCGGATCAAGCCGACCCAGTGCCCGCAATTCGGCAAGGGCTGCACACCGGAAACCGCGCTTGGCGCACTGATGGTCAGCTCCGAGGGCGCCTGCGCGGCCTATTGGCAATATGGCGGTGCCCGCACGGCGGCTGAATAACTGAAATCATAGGCGGGATCGGAGGCGCGAGCCTCCGGCGGCGCAAGCGGGGCTCGATGCCCCGTTGCGGCGCAGCTCCCCTCAAAGGACAAGACTTATGGCACTAAGAGGCGAACGCGTCACATTGGCCCATGGTGGCGGTGGCCGGGCAATGCGCGATCTGATCGAGGAGATTTTCACCTCCGTTTTCGCACCGCCCGGCATGGAAGATCAGGCCCGCCTGATGTCGGACGCCCTGCACGACCCGGGCGCGCGGCTCGCTTTCACCACCGACGGGTTCGTGGTCACGCCAATGGAATTTCCGGGTGGTAACATCGGCAAGCTCGCCATCTGTGGCACCGTCAATGATCTGGCCGTAGGCGGGGCAACCCTACTCTGGCTTTCGGCCGCTTTCATTATCGAGGAGGGCACCGAATTCGCCGTTCTGCGCCGGATTGTGGCCACCATGGCGCGCGAGGCCGAAGCGGCGGGCGTGCGCATCGTCACCGGCGATACCAAAGTGGTCGAGCGCGGCGCTTGCGATGGTGTCTTCATCACCACCTCGGGCATCGGGGTGATCCCTGCCTCGCGCGATATGGCGGCCTGCCATGTCCGTGCGGGCGATGTGGCCATCGTCAACGGGGTCTTGGGCGATCACGGCGCAACCATTCTTGCGGCCCGCGGCGATCTGGCGCTCTCTTCGGCCATCGAAAGCGATTGCGCAGCGCTGGGGCATCTGATGGAGGCTGCTCTGAGTGCCGCCCCCGAAGCCCGTGCCGCCCGCGACCTGACCCGAGGCGGTCTTGCCTCCGCCTTGAATGAAATCGCCGAAGAGGCGGGTTGTGGCATCGTCATCGAGGAAGACGCCCTTCCGCTCCGCGCCGAGGTCGTCGGCATGTGCGAGATTCTGGGGCTCGATCCGCTCTATCTCGCCAATGAGGGGCGTTTGGTGCTGTTTGTCCCCGCAGACCAAGCCGAGGCCGCGTTGTCCGCCATGCAGGCCCTGCCCGAGGGCAAAGGTGCCGCGATCATCGGACGCGCGGTCGCGGATCATGCGGGTCAGGTGCGGATGCGCACTGCCTTTGGTGGCACCCGCATCGTTGATATGCTGGTGGGCGAACAGCTCCCCCGTATCTGTTAGGGGCGTATCTGCGAGGTTACTCGCGGATCGTCACGAACCATGCAAAGCGGGCGGTCTCGCCAGCGCCCAGGCTCATCGTGTAGGGCCGGTCCTCGATTTTTGCACCCGCCCCATGCCATGCCGCCATCCCGTGCCACGGTTCGATGCACAAAAACGGCGCGCCAGGCGGCTGCCAGAGCGCGAGGTTCGGCAGATTGGCAAAGCGGAAATCGAGGCTCGGGCCGGTCTCGGCTTGATAGCGCAGCGCCTCGCCCGTGCCTTCGGGGAAAATCGCGGCATTCTTGGCAAAAAGATCGTGGGAAAGCGTGAGGCTTCCCTGATGGAAGGGCGAGGCTTCCGTCTCGCGCGAGATCAGCCCCTCCACCACGCGGTTCATCACGGGCTCCGCGCCATTGGCCAGCTCGACCTTATGGGCACCGCTGGCATCGGGCAGCGGCCAGCGGAAGGCCGGATGGAACCCCAGACCGAAGGGCATGGGCACGCTATCCTCATTGGTGACGGTGGCCGCGACCTCGAGCGTCGGGCCGGTCACGCGATGGGTCAGCCGCAGGCGGAACTTGTAGGGGTAGCTTTCGGTCGCCTCCGAGGGCGTCAGCTCATGGGTTACATGCGCCTCGTCCTGCGCCACGACCGTAAAGGGCAGGCGGCGGGCGATCCCGTGCTGGGGCATGTCATAGGTCTGGCCACGGACCTCGATCCTATCGTCGGGCGCACGGCCCACGATGGGAAACAGGACCGGCGAGCGCCCCGTCCACCATTCGGCATCGCCATTCCAGAGGAACTCCTCGCCACGGAAAGCAAGCGACTGCATCTCGGCGCCCATATCGGAGACGGTCACGGTGAGGTCTGGGGAGGTGAGGGTGGTCATAGATTCAGCTTTTTAAATTTGGTTCGACTGAGATTAAGTGATTACACTGAATTGAAAAGCATTTTTGTGCCGAGGATTGGCAATATGGATCATGAGCCTAGGGCAACTTTTAGTGAGATCTTGAGAAACGACGTGGCTCAGCTTCATATCCGTTTTCGAATCTACGACCAATGGTTTGGTGTGGACCCTCGACGGGTGGAAATCTTGAATGAAACGTCCGGCAGCACGGCAAAGGTGCTTCAGTATGCTTTATGGTCAGAGCTAATTTTGCGGATATGCAGGCTGACGGATGAGCAATCTTCCCGCAAAGGATCTCGGCGCCAAGTCACAATTTTTGGATTGGAAATCGCTGAAGATCCAAGAAATAAAAAACTAGCGGAAGCCAAGAGAGCCGCGAAAAAAGCTGCAGCATTTGCATGGGCCTTTCGCGACAAAGAGCTGGCCCACTCAGATGAAGACGTAAGGTTCGGCAGTGCAAAGCTTGAGGGCGGATCGAGAAAACAGCTTCGGGAGGCAATAGAAGCCATCTCGGACGTCATTCGTGTCTATGCGAGTATTGAGGAAGATGTGCATGTCATCCTTCAACCCGTAATGAAGGGCGAAGATGAAACACATTTTCTCAATATTCTGAGGTTGGGATTGCAAAAACAGCGCGAACAACGTGACGAGTCACTGCAAGCGATGAATGAAGGGCGCTATAACGAAGCTAGAGCTCTTTTGGGGAGGCCAAGCTGGCTCTCCCCATATGATGAGCCTAGAAGCTAATCACACATCCAGTTCCTCAACGAACTGGGCGTTCTCGGTGATATACTGGAAGCGTAGCTCGGGTTTCTTGCCCATCAGGCGCTCCACGAGGTCGGCCGTCTCTCCGCCAAGATCGTCGTCGATGGTGACGCGGATCAGCTTGCGGGTGGCGGGGTCCATAGTGGTTTCTTTCAGGTCCTTGGCATCCATCTCGCCCAAGCCCTTGAAGCGCTGCACGTCGATCTTTCCCTTTCCGCCCAATCCCTTGGCCAGCCATTCCTCTTTCTCGGCGTCCGATGCCACATACATGCGCTTGGCGCCCTGGGTCAGGCGGTAAAGCGGCGGGCAGGCGAGGTAGAGGTGGCCCTGATCGATCAGCGGGCGCATCTGGGTGAAGAAGAAGGTCATCAGAAGCGAGGCGATATGCGCGCCATCGACATCGGCATCGGTCATGATGATGATCTTGTCATAGCGCAGGTCCTCGACGTTGAACTTGGTGCCGAGCCCGACGCCCAATGCCTCGCACAAATCGCTGATCTCCTGGTTCGTGCCGAGTTTCGACGAGGCCGCGCCCAGCACGTTCAGGATCTTGCCCTTGAGCGGCAAAAGCGCCTGCGTTTCGCGTTTGCGCGCGCCTTTGGCCGAGCCACCTGCCGAGTCGCCTTCGACGATGAAGAGTTCCGTATTGGCGCGGTTTTTCGCGGTGCAATCGGTCAGTTTGCCGGGCAGGCGGAGTTTCTTGGTGGCCGATTTGCGGGCAGTTTCCTTTTCCTGACGGCGGCGCAGACGCTCCTCGGCACGCAGCACGAGGAAATCGAGGATCGCGCCGGCGGATTTGGTGTCAGAGGCCAGCCAGTTGTCGAAATGGTCGCGCACCGCGCCCTCGACCAAACGCTGGGCTTCGGTGGTGGCCAGACGGTCCTTGGTCTGGCCCACGAATTCCGGCTCGCGGATGAAGCAGGACACCAGCGCGCAGCCGCCCGTGATGAGGTCATCGCGGGTGATGTTTGACGCTTTCTTGTTGTTGATCAGCTCGCCATAGGCCCGGATGCCCTTGAGGATCGCCGACCAGAAGCCCGCCTCATGGGTGCCGCCCTCGGGCGTGGGGACGGTGTTACAATAGGACTGGATGTAGCCATCGCGCGAGGGCGTCCAGTTGATCGCCCATTCGACCGAGCCCGGCACGTTGAACTTCTCGCGGAACTCGACCTTGCCGGCGAAGGGGCGCTCGGCATAGGTCATCGCCTTGCCCAGCGTCTCCATCAGATAGTCCGAGAGGCCGCCGGGGAAGTGGAAGACCGCCTCGGTGGGCGTTTCGCCATCGTCGATCGCCGATTTCCAGCGGATCTCGACACCCGAGAAGAGATAGGCTTTTGAGCGCACCATCTTGATCAGGCGGGCGGGTTTGAAGCGGTGATGGCCGAAGATCTGCTCATCGGCATGGAAGACCACCTGCGTGCCGCGGCGGTTGGGGGCGGCGCCGATCTCGGCGACGGGGCCTTGCGGGATGCCGCGCGAGAAACGCTGCTCGTAGAGCTTCTTGTTCTTGGCGACCTGCACCACCATCAGATCGGACAGCGCATTCACCACCGACGCGCCCACCCCATGAAGGCCGCCCGAGGTCGCATAGGCATCGCCCGAGAACTTGCCGCCCGCATGGAGCGTGCACAGGATCACCTCGAGCGCCGATTTTCCGGGGAATTTGGGGTGCGGGTCGATCGGGATGCCGCGACCATTATCGCGCACGGTAATCGAGTAATCCTCGTTCAGCTCCACCTCGATGCGGCTGGCATGGCCTGCCACGGCTTCGTCCATCGAGTTGTCGAGGATTTCGGCGAGCATATGGTGCAGCGCACGTTCATCCGTGCCGCCGATATACATGCCGGGACGTTTGCGAACAGGTTCCAGACCTTCCAGCACCTCGATGGAGGAGGCGTCATATTCGGTCTCGGACTGGGTGGAGAGAAGATCGTCTGCCATCTGCTCGCTTTCTTTAGTAGGGTTGGCGTCGATCAATACATCATTTGGGACAAAATCGGCAAGCACCGAGCCGAAAGCGTCCACAGGAAGTTGCAGGTGGCGCGCTGCGGCGGCGGGCGTGAAGTTTGCGCTGCGCCTCATTTACGGGCGGGCGCTATAAAAACCGCCTATTGCAAAGCCGGAATGATCTTCGTGGATTTTCTCGAGAACACAATTCGCTACGTCAACTTGTCGGGGGTCGGTCGAGTGACAATTTGAGACCAACGATAAGAATGATAATGAAGGAGGAGGAGATGTGGGATCAGCGTTTTACGGATGCGGAATATGTCTTCGGAACGGAGCCTGCGGATTTCGTGCGCAGACAGGCGGAGCGGCTGACGCCGGGCATGCGGCTTTTGTCGATTGCCGAGGGCGAGGGGCGTAACGCCGTTTTTCTGGCTGAGAGGGGTATTAAGGTTACCGGCGTAGAGCTGTCGGCGCCTGCGCGGGAGAAGGCGCAGCGGCTGGCTCTGTCGCGCGGGGTCAGCATCGACCTTCTGGCCGAGGATCTTCGTGGTTGGGACTGGCCCGTGGGCGAATATGACGCGCTTCTGGCCTGCTTCATCCAGTTTGCCGATCCTGCCTTCCGCGAGGATATTTTTGACGGGATCCGCCGTGCGGTTGCACCGGGAGGTCTGGTGATGATCCACGGTTTCGCGCGTCGCCAGCCGCGTTACGGCACGGGCGGGCCGCAAATGGTCGAGCAGCTCTACGATCTGGATCTGCTGCGCGAGGCCTTCCCGCGCTGGAAGATCCTCCATCAGGCCGATTACGATGCCGATATCCACGAGGGCGAAGGCCATTGTGGTCGCGCGGCGCTGATCGATTTCGTGATGCAGCGACCCTCGTGATATAGCCATAACGGCTTTGTCAGATGACAGGGTGCAGCCCTTGGATGAAACTCGATCCGAGGGCTTTTGTATCGGGAGGAGGCGTCATGACCGATCAGTTCGCCGCAGCACCGGAGGAAACGGTCTTCGAGACCGTGCCGGTCTGGGATCCGTTCGTGCGGGCTTTCCATTGGGCGCTTGTGGTGCTGGTCTGCGGGGCATGGGGGCTCGGGAAATGGGGCCCTGCAGATATGAGCCTGCATTTCCTGCTGGGTTATTTTATTGGCGGGCTGGTCGTTGCGCGGGTGCTCTGGGGCTTTGTCGGTCCGCGCACGGCGCGGTTTGCCAGTTTCGTCAAAGGGCCGGGCGCGATTGCGCGCTATGGCCGCAAGCTGGTCTCGCGCAAGCCTTCCTATACGCGGGGGCACAATCCGCTGGGCGGGCTGTCGGTGGTGCTGATCCTCGGTCTGCTGGCGGTGCAGGTCGGGACGGGGCTGGTCTCCGATCCGGAGGATTATCTCAATGTCGGCCCCTTCGCCGATTGGGTGGGCTATGACAGGGCGGTGCAGGCGGTGGATGTGCATGAGACGGTGGCAAATCTCCTACTGATCCTCACGCTGGTCCATGTGGCGGCGATCTTCTGGTATCGCTTCTGGAAGCGCGAGAACCTCGTGACGCCGATGATCACGGGACGTGCGCGCCTGCCTGTCGGGCGTGCCGCGGATCCGCGCAAGTAACGTTGCGCTTTTCGGGCCGGAGGTGCCCTGAGGCTTGACGGGTCAACGGGGGCGTGGCACGGGCTGGATATTGACCACCTGATCAGGATTGTGCCATGGCCAGCCCCGTTATGACCCAGCCGGAAAAACCCGTCGATACCTCGATGGGTGTGTTCGGCCATATGCGTGCCATCCTCACGCTCGGATTGCCGCTCGTGGGCTCGAACCTCGCGGCGGCGGGGCTGGGCGTGACCGATACGGTCATGATGGGCTGGTACGGGGTGCCGGAGCTGGCCGCCGTGGTGCTGGGCAGCAATTACCTGTTCTTCTTCTTCCTCTTCGGGACCGGCTTTGCCAATGCGATCATCGGGCGCGTCTCGATGGCGCTCGGTGCCGATGACGAGACACAGGCGCGGCGCGATACGCGCATGGCGCTCTGGCTCTCGATCCTGACGGGGCTGCTGTCGATCCCCTGCATGTGGTATTCGAGCGCGGTTTTACAGGCGCTGGGGCAGAACCCCGTCACCGCCGATCTGGCGCAGGACTATCTGCGGATCGGGGGCTTCGGTATCGTGCCGATGCTGGTTGTGGCGGTGCTGCGCAGCTATCTGTCGGCCTTCGAGCGCACGCAGGTCGTGCTCTGGGTCACGCTGGGCGCGGTCGGGCTGAATATCGTGCTCAACTGGGTCTTCATCTTCGGCCATCTGGGGGTTCCCGAGATGGGCGTGCGCGGCGCAGCGCTGGCATCCGTTCTGGTGCAGCTGGCGGTCATGGGGGTGCTGATGATCTATGCCCATCGCGCCCGCGGTCTGTCGCATGTGGCACTTTGGGCGCGGTTCTGGCGGCCCGACTGGCCAGCCTTCGGAGCGGTGGCGCGGATGGGGATCCCGATCGGGCTGACCATTCTGGCCGAGGCCACCATGTTCCAGATGGCGACGCTGATGATGGGGTGGCTCGGCACGCGCGAGCTGGCGGCCAACGGGATCGTGCTGGAGATCTCGGTGCTGGCCTTCATGTTGCATATGGGGCTCGCCAATGCCGCCACGGTGCGGGCAGGGCGGGCTTATGGCGCTGGCGCGCCCGAGCATCTGCGGCGCGGGGCCTTCACCGTGATCTGCATGTCGCTGGTGGTCGTGGCGCTGACCATCACCGCTTTCCTGAGTATCCCCGAGGATATCGTGCGGCTCTTCGTGAAACCGGGCGAGGAGACGGCGCAGATCGTCCTGCTGGCCAGCGGCCTTCTGGCGCTGGCGGCCTTTTTCCAGCTCTTCGATGCGATGCAGGTTCTGGCGATGGGCCTCTTGCGCGGGTTGCAGGATACCCGCGTGCCGATGTGGATCGCGCTGGCGAGCTACTGGCTGGTGGGGATCCCCGCAGGCTATGGGCTGGCCTTCCACACCACGCTGCAATCGCACGGGGTCTGGCTGGGGCTTGCGGCGGGGCTTGCAACGGCCTCCGCGCTGCTGATGTATCGCTTCTGGGTGGTACGCGGTGGCGGACGGAACCCCGCTTAATCCTCGCCTGTCGACGGAGCTCGGCCCATCAGCCGCTCGGCCTTCTTGCGCACCAGCACGCTGCGCAGGTCATGCATCGCCAGCAGGAGCGCATCCGTCACATGCTCGAGCTGCTCGTCGGTGCCTTTGGATTGTGCCCATTGCGTGGTGAGATTGAGGTAATCCACCGCGCGGTGGATATCATCGATATCGCGCTGCGCCAGAAGGGCCACGCGTTCGGCCATCCATTGGGTGATCCGCGCCATATCGGTAGGGGTCAGCTCGCGCCCGCCCTGCGGTTTGATCTCGCCGTTCCTGATATTGACCACCGCGATCTGGTCCATCTCGATCCGCCGCTGGCGGTTCTGGGTGTCCACACGGAAGACGGCGGCACCATTCTCGCGGATACGGAAGTAATATTCGGGCAGATCAAGGCTCATCAGGCGGGGTCCGGTCGCTAGGGGCGTGTCCCGATTAACGATATCTGCGAGGTAGGATCAACCGTGCTGCGCGGCCTTGGTGCAAATATCGGAAGGGTGGGGTGCCGGAGGGGCGTCTCCGGCACCCCGCGCGGTTATTTCAAGCCGGCGCAGAAGGCCTTGATGCGATTACAGGCCTCGGCCAGCACCTCGTCGGAGGTCGCATAGCTGATGCGGAAGTTCGGGCTCAGGCCGAAGGCTGCACCGAACACGGTGGCCACGCCGGTCTCTTCCAGAAGGGCCGTGCAGAAGGCCTCGTCATCGGTGATCTTGGTGCCCGTGGCCGAGGTCTTGCCGATGCACGCCGCAATCGACGGATAGACATAGAAGGCGCCTTCGGGGGTGGGGCAGGTGATGCCCTCACAGGCGTTGAGCCCGGCCACCACCAGATCGCGGCGGCGGTGGAAGGCCTCGCGGCTCTGTGCGATGTAATCCTGCGCGCCATTCAGCGCCTCGACGGCGGCCCATTGGCTGATCGTGCAGGGGTTCGACGTCGATTGCGACTGCATCTTGCGCATCGCCGCGATCAGCTCCACCGGCCCACCGGCATAGCCGATCCGCCAGCCGGTCATGGCATAGGCTTTCGATACGCCATTGACGGTCAGCGTGCGGTCATAGAGCGCGGGCTCGACCTCGGCGGGGGTGCAGAACTCGAACCCGTCGAAGACGAGATGCTCGTACATATCATCGGTCATCACCCAGACATGCGGGTGGCGCATCAATACGTCGGTCAGCGCCTTCAATTCCGCGCGCGTATAGCCCGCGCCCGAAGGGTTGGAGGGCGAGTTGAAGAGGAACCATTTGGTGTTTGGCGTGATCGCGGCCTCGAGCGCTTCGGGCGTGATCTTGTAGCCCATCTCGGGATTGCCCTGCACGAAGACGGGCGTGCCCCCGCCGATCAGCACCATATCGGGATAGCTCACCCAATAGGGCGTGGGGATGATCACCTCGTCACCGGGATTGAGCGTGGCCATGAACGCGTTGAACAGCACCTGCTTGCCGCCCGAGGACACGCTGATCTGCGCGGGCGTGTAGGTCAGCCCGTTCTCGCGGGCGAACTTGTCGCAGATGGCCTGTTTCAGCTCGGCGATCCCGTCCACGGTGGTGTATTTGGTGCGGCCCTCAGTAATGGCGCGGGCGCCCGCATCCTTGATGTTCTGCGGCGTGTCGAAATCGGGCTCGCCCGCCGAGAGGCTGATGATGTCGCGCCCTGCAGCCTTCAGCTCAGCCGCCTTGCCGGTCATGGCCACGGTGGGCGAGGGTTTCACGCGGGCGAGGCTGTCGGAGAGAAAGGCCATGAGGGGCTCCGTTCGGATGGGTTTGTAACTTGTGTGGTCATGTCTTACGCTCGGGCCAAATGGCGATCAAGAGGAGCCCTCATGGCGGATGACTGGTATGGCGAAGATGCCGCGACCTTTGGCGACAGGCTGGAGGGCGCGCGTGAGGCTGCCGGACTGAGCCAGACCGAGCTGGCCGAGAAGCTGGGGGTGCGGCTGGAAACACTGCAGGCCTGGGAAGAGGATATGGCCGATCCGCGGGCCAACAAGCTGCAGATGGTTGCCGGAGTTTTGAACGTTTCGTTGATGTGGCTGCTCAATGGCGAGGGTGCCGGTCTTGACGGGCCGCCGCAAGCGGTAGATGAGGCAGAGCGAGAGCGGGAGATCTTGCGCGAGATACGCGAGGCCCGCGCGGTGATCAAAGACCTCGATGCGCGGCTGGAACGGCTCGAGCGCAGGGTCAAAGCGGGAGAGAGCCAATGACCGGACAGGTGCAGGAAACGGCCGAGGCGCGGCTGAAGCGGATGACGATGCGCAGCTGGCGGCGCGGGATGAAAGAGATGGATATGGTGCTTGGCCCGTTCGCCGATAGCGAACTTGCCAAGATGGATCCGGCCACTCTGGACCTCTATGACGCGCTTCTGGAGGAATATGACCAGGATCTGTATCTCTGGGTCTCGGGTGCCAAACCCTGCCCCCCGGAATATTTGCAGCTCCTGCAAGTCATTGCTGCATTTGCAAAAAAGCGCCACGCAGTCGAGTGAGGTGAAGTGTGGCGGGCGGGGTGTTCTGCCTCCGTTCCGCCACGTTGTCTGAAAATTCTCGTCAGATTTGCAATAGATTTAATTCGCTTAACCGAAATTTTGGCATTTTTCCGCATCCTGCATCCCGGGGCATAGATGATGCGGAGAATGAAATGAGTATAGAACCCCCTATGGGCCAGATGGGCGGCGCGGTCGCGGACCGTGCGATGCAGCAAGGGCTCATGACCGGGTATCTCGAGACGCTGGCCCTTGTGGAACGGCTTCACCGGCTATTGCTCGATGTCATCAAGGACGAATTCGAGCGGCTGGCGATTATCGAGATCAATCCGGTTCAGGCATTGTTGTTGTTCAATGTGGGCGACAACGAGGTGACAGCGGGCGAGCTGAAAAGCCGTGGCTATTATCAGGGCTCAAATGTGAGCTATAATCTGAAGAAGCTGGTGGAAAACGGCTATATGCATCACCAGCGATGTGATGTGGACCGCCGTTCGGTCCGCGTGAAGCTGACCGATAAAGGCTGCAAACTGCATGATGCGGTGCGCGAGCTGTTCGAACGTCATGCCGAGGGCATGGGCACGCGCGGCGTGATCGATTTCGAGCAAATGGACGAGATGAACCGGACCCTCAAGCGCATGGAGCGCTACTGGATGGACCAGATCCGGTATATCTACTGATCAAATGGGGCGGCACGGGGGTGCTGCCCTTTTTCTTTGCCGTCGCGCTTGACTTGCGCAGTCTTCGGGGCGCAGGCTGAAAGGGTGCGATGAGGGGAGGACGGGATGGAACAGGAACTATCGGTGAATGTCTTGGGCGGCCCGCTCGAGCCCTGTTCGCTCGCGCCGCTCACGGGATTTTTCCGTGACGGTCACTGCAACACATGCGCGCAGGATCGGGGCTCGCATACGGTTTGCGCCATCATGACCAAGGAATTTCTCGCGTGGTCGGCCTATATCGGCAATGACCTTTCGACTCCGCGGCCCGAATACGGCTTTGGTGGGTTGAAGCCCGGGGATCGCTGGTGCCTCTGTGCGGGGCGGTTCCTCGAGGCGCATGACGAGGGCTGCGCGCCCGAGATCGTGCTGGAGGCGACCCATCAGCGGGCGTTGGATGTGGTGCCGATCGAGGTTTTGCGCCTGCACCGGCATCTGTCGCCCTTCCAGTGAGGGGGCTTGCGGTAGTGCTGGCCCTTTGGGGGGGGTGCGGCTGCGGCGCAACCTGTGATCGATGGTCCGGTGGTGGCGGAATATCACCTCGATACCGATGGCGACGGACAGAATGAGCTGGTGACCGATGTCACCACCAGCGCGCAGGACCGTTATGTGATCCTGTCGGATGACAGCGCCGCGCCGTTGGTGATCGGGCCGCTCTGGGCCAGCCATCTGGGCGAGGCGGGGATTGCTTCGGCCAAGGCCGGAACCCTGACGATCCTCATGGGCTGTGATACCTGCGGGCGTTCTGGGCATCGGCGGGAATGGCATATTGTCTTCCGTGAGGGCGCCTATCTTCTGGCAGGGCTGACCGAGATCCAATGGGACAGGCTCTTTGCCGAGAGTGCAAGCTGTGATGCCAATCTGTTGTCCGGTCGGGCGGATATCTCGCGTGACCCCGATCTGACGGGCGCACGTGTCAAGATCGCCGAGGCGGCTCCGCCGCTTGCGGGGCTGCCGGTGACGTTTCAACCTGCCGCCTGCCGCGAGCTTATGGACGGGTTCTGGGCCGCGCGATAGGGCTCCAGAGGATATCGTCGATATGCGGCGCGCCGGTGGCCAGCATCACCAGCCGGTCAAACCCGAGCGCGATGCCCGAAGCGTCGGGCATCAGCTCCAGCGCTTGCAGGAACTCCTCATCGAGCGGATAGCGCTCGCCATAGATCCGCTCCTTCTCGTCCATCTCCGCCTCGAACCGGCGGCGTTGTTCGGCGGGGTCGGTCAGCTCGCCGAAGGCATTGGCCAGCTCTACCCCGCAGGCATAGAGCTCGAACCGCTCCGCCTCGCGCGGATCATCGGCACAGGGACGGGCAAGGGCCGCCTCGGCTGTGGGATAGCGGTCGAGCGCGGTGATCCGCCCGTGGCCCAAATGGGGCTCCACGCGGTCCACCAGCACTTTTGACACGATATCCGACCAGCCATCATCCTCGGAAATGGCAAAGCCTACCCGCGCGCATTCCGCCGCCAAGGCCTCGCGGTCTGTCGAGCCATCGGCATGGCAGCTGGCCAGCAGGTCAATTTCTGCATATTGCCGGAAGGCCGCGGCCACGGAGATCCGCTCGACCGGCGCGAAAGGATCGCAGGTCATGCCGCGATATTGCAGGTGATCCGCCCCGCAGGCCCGCGTGGCAATGGCCAGCATCGCGTGGGCATCCTCGATCAGCCGGTCATAGGGCTCGCCCGCGCGATACCATTCGAGCATGGTGAATTCGGCGCTATGGCGGGTGCCTGCCTCGCGGTTGCGCCAGACATGGGCGAAGGCGAAGATCCGTGGCTCGCCCGCCGCCAGGATCTTCTTCATCGTGAATTCGGGAGAGGTATGCAGATACATCCGGTGCGCCACCCCGTCATGGCCGAGGAGGTCGGTGGCAAAAGCATGCAGATGGGCTTCGTTTCCGGGGCTGGTCTGCAGGCAGGCCGGATCGGTCTCGAGAAAGTCCTGATCGGCAAACCACTGCCGGAGCGCTGCCTGAATCCGGTTGCGCGCCAGCAGAAGCGGGCGGCGGTCCGCATGGCGATGGGGGTGCCACCAGGGTGTTTCGGTCATCTCTTGCACTTTCGAACAGGCTTTGAACTGGAAATCCGTCTCCAGATGGTTTAGGCGACGGGGCATCCGGGCGCCAGTCTTCACGCAGTGCCTGAGCCTCATTTGCCCAAGCGGGCATTCGTTCAAAGGAAATGCAATGGTTAAAGTCATCGCCTCGCAGCTGCGCAAGGGCAATGTCGTCGAAATCGACAGCCACCTTTATGTCGTTCTGACGGCTGAAAGCTTCCACCCCGGCAAGGGCACCCCGGTGACCCAAGTCAACATGCGTCGTATTTCGGATGGCACCAAGGTCTCCGAACGCTGGAAGACCACCGAAGGCGTGGAGCGCGCGCATGTGGAAGAGCGTGAATTCGACTTCCTCTACGAGGATGGCGAAGGCTATCACTTCATGGAACCCACCACCTACGAGCAGGTTGCCGTGTCCGATGACGTGATCGGCGATGCGAAAGTGTTCCTGCGTGATGGTCTGCGCGTCTGGCTGAAAACCTATAATGATGGCGTGATCGCGATCGAACTGCCGCAGAAGGTCACCGTGGAAGTCGAGGAGACCGAGCCGGTTGTCAAAGGCCAGACCGCTTCTTCGTCCTACAAACCCTCGACCTGCACCGGTGGTATCCGTGTGATGGTGCCGCCGCATATCGGCGCAGGCACCCGCATCGTGATCAACACCGATGATCTGGCCTATCAGGAACGTGCGAAAGACTGATTTCGCTACGGTGTAAGACAGCGAGAGGCGTTCCGAACGGGGCGCCTTTTTTCATGTAGGCTGGCGAATGGCGGCGTGCAGGCAATGCGCCAGATCAAAGAGCCGGAACTGTAACGGTTCTATGACGTTCATCAGAAGACCCTTCAGGAGATCCTCTGTCATGATGTCCGACAGCCTGCACTATTTCGCAAATCGCCTGACGGACCGTCCGCTGGGTCCGTTCCATCTGCAAGACATCTACGGGCCGCAATGGGCGGCATTTTCGGCCGAGGACCGGCTGCGACTGGGGCGCGACTTTCTGGCGCATGTGCGTCAGGGGGCGATCCCGCAGGTGCATGATAGCGGTGAGTGCGACCCGCAGGGGCGGGTCTTCAGGAAGGATTGAGCAGGTGCGCCGTCACAGCTTGCGCAGACGCACCACCACATCCACCGATGCGATCTCGTAACCTTCGGGGGGCTTGGGCAGTTGGGTGATCTTCATCTCTTCCTTGGGGGCATCCGAGATACGCGCCTCGTCTTCCCAGAAGAAATGCGGGTGATCGTCCATGCGGGTGTCGAAATAGCTGCGCGTGCCATCAACGGTGACTTCGTGCATGAGCCCCGCATCACAGAACGCCCGCAGCGTATTGTAGACAGTGGCCAGAGAGACGCGCTCTCCTGCATCCTGCGCGGATGTATGCAGCATCTCGGCGGTGACATGCCGGTTCTCGCCATCGCCCACGAGCAAGGACGCCAGCGAAACCCGCTGACGGGTGGGGCGTAATCCCCCTTTGGCAAGCCATTGCTGGCCACGGTCGCGTGCGTTGGGTGCCATAGGTCGTCTATCTCCTGAGGCCCAATATGCGCCCTGAGGGCCGGAGATTCAATCGAGCTTGGCGAAAACTTCGTGAAATTCTCGGTCTTCGGCCGGGGCTTGTCTTCGGGACCGGTCGTTCCTAGCTCCATTTCACCCATGCCCGAGGGTGCGAGCAGCCTTGCGTCCGCGCCCAGACGGGTGTTAGAGGGAACGAAACTAGACCCAAGGGGGGAATGATATTCCATGGCAGGCTTTCCGACGAGCTTCGACCGGGACGAACTACTGAAATGCGCAAGGGGCGAACTGTTCGGCCCCGGCAACGCGCAATTGCCCGAACCGCCCATGCTGATGATGGACCGTATCACCGATATCTCGGGCGATGGCGGCGAATTCGGCAAGGGGCATGTTGTGGCCGAGTTCGACATCAAACCCGACCTGTGGTTCTTTGACTGCCACTTCCCCGGCAACCCGATCATGCCGGGCTGTCTGGGCCTTGACGGTTTGTGGCAGCTGACGGGCTTCAACCTCGGCTGGCGTGGCTGGCAGGGGCGCGGCTATGCGCTGGGTGTGGGCGAGGTCAAGCTGACCGGTATGGTTCGTCCCGACCGCAAAATGCTGACCTACAAGGTTGATTTCACCAAAGCCGTGCAGACCCGCCGTCTGACCATGGGTGTGGCCAACGGGATCGTCGAAGCCGATGGCGAGGTGATCTACCAGGTCAAGGATATGAAGGTCGCTCTTTCCGAGAGCTGATTGCCAGAAATTACGAGGAGGCCTGCTATGCGCCGTGTCGTTATTACCGGTCTGGGCGTTGTCAGCCCGATCGGCAACTCCGCCGAAGAAGTCACCGCGAGCCTGCGCGCAGGCAAATCGGGGATCACCTTCCAGCAAGACTATGCCGATCGCGGGTTCCGCAGTCAGGTTGCCGGTGTGCCGGAAGTGGACTTCGAGGCGCTGATCGACAAGCGCCAGCTGCGCTTCATGGGCCCGACGGCGGCCTATGCCTATATCGCCATGCAACAGGCGATTGCGGATTCGGGTCTCGCCGAAGATCAGGTCTCGAACGAGCGCACGGGTCTCGTGGCAGGCTCGGGTGGCCCGTCCACCTCGAGCGTGTTCCAGGCGCATACGATCACCGTCGAGAAGGGTAGCCCCAAACGTATGGGCCCGTTCATGGTGACCAAAGCCATGTCCTCGACCGTCTCGGCCTGTCTCGCGACGCCGTTCAAGATCAAGGGTGTGAACTACTCGATCACCTCGGCTTGCTCGACCTCGGCGCATTGCATCGGCAACGCGGCCGAGCTGATCCAGATGGGCAAGCAGGATGTCGTGTTCGCCGGTGGCGGCGAGGAGGTCGATTGGACGCTTTCGTGCCTCTTCGATGCGATGGGCGCGATGTCGTCCAAATATAACGACGCACCGGCCACCGCTGCACGCGCGTTTGATGCAACCCGTGACGGGTTTGTTATTGGCGGCGGCGGCGGCATTCTGGTGCTCGAAGAGCTGGAGCATGCCAAGGCCCGTGGCGCCAAGATCTATGCCGAAGTGACGGGCTATGGCGCGACCTCGGATGGCTACGACATGGTGGCCCCTTCGGGGGAGGGTGGCGAGCGCGCGATGCGGCTGGCCACCTCGACCCTGCCGGCAGGCCGCAAGATCACCTATATCAATGCGCATGGCACCTCGACCCCCGTGGGCGATGTGCGCGAGGTCGAAGCTGTCCGCCGCGTGCTGGGCGAAGACCATGCGCCGATCTCCTCGACCAAGTCGATGACCGGCCATGCGCTCGGGGCGGCGGGCGTCAACGAGGCGATCTATTCGCTTCTGATGCTGCAGGGGGGCTTTATCGCGCCCTCGATCAACGTGACCGAGCTTGATCCTGCGCTGCGTCCCGAAGAGATCGCGACCCAGATGATCGACAATGTCGACCATGATTCTGTTCTGTCCAACAGCTTCGGCTTTGGCGGCACCAACGCATCGCTCGTCATGAGCAAGTTCCAAGAGTAAGAGGACGCCATATGGCCGAGTTGATGAAGGGCAAGCGCGGGCTTGTCATGGGGGTGGCGAATGACCGCTCCATCGCATGGGGGATCGCCAAGGCTCTGGCCGAAGAGGGGGCCGGGCTGGCCTTCTCCTACCAGGGCGATGCGTTCGGCAAGCGCGTGCAGCCCTTGGCGGAATCGCTGGGCTCTTCCTTCCTGGTCGATGTCGATGTGACCGATGATGCGTCGATGGATGCCGCTTTTGCCCGTCTGAAAGACGAGTGGGGTAGCCTTGATTTCATCGTCCATGCGATCGCCTATTCCGACAAGAACGAGCTGGCGGGCCGTTTCATCAACACCACCCGCGAGAACTTCAAGAACTCGCTCTCGATCAGCTGCTTCAGCCTGATCGATATCGGCCGCCGTGCCGAGGAACTGATGCCGAATGGCGGCTCGATCATCACGCTGACCTATGCCGGTTCCAACCGTGTGACGCCCTTCTACAACGTGATGGGTGTGGCCAAGGCCGCGCTCGAATCCTCGGTGCGCTATCTGGCCAATGATCTGGGCCCGCAGGGCATCCGCGTGAATGCGATCTCGCCCGGTCCGATGAAGACGCTGGCAGGGGCGGCCATCGGTGGCGCGCGTAAGACTTTCCGCCATACCGAAGCCAATAGCCCGCTGCGCTCCAACGCGACGCTGGAATCGATCGGCGGCACGGCAGTGTGGCTCTCGTCGGATTACGGTGCCTGCACCACCGGCGAGACCATCATGGTGGATTGCGGTTATCACGTTCTGGGTATGCCGCAGAGCGAGAACCTGTAATCGGGTAGATGGAATTGAAAAAGGCCCCGAGGAAACTCGGGGCCTTTTTCATGAGGTGACGGAAACCGCAGCAACCGTTGGGAGGTTGAATTTCCCGAGGACCTGAAAAATCAGGTGGGCGCCAGGTAACAAGGCCAAGACCCTGACAGAGCCAGCTCCCTCGGAATCGGTATAGGCCACTGGAAAGACGTTCCCGTTACGAGAAGAGCAGTAACCGTCTCCCCACAGATAGGAAAGCGCGCGGGGCTTCGCAAGCCCCCTCGTTCAATCTTACGCGCTTTCGTGAGAGGGCAGGGGCTGGACTTATGTTCGCGCTTCGTTCATCCTGCAGTGCATGTCCGATATGCAGACCCTCTCCGACATGCAGCCCGGCCAGATTCTGGCGCGTGGCATGGCGCGCGCGCTGACCGATCTGGGGCTGGCCTCGGTGCTGGAAATGCCCCTGCGCCCGCGACTGCGCGCCGATGTGATGGCGCTCTCGCGCAAGGGCGAGATCTGGATCATTGAGTGCAAATCGAGTCGCGCCGATTTCATGTCGGATCACAAATGGCAGGGCTATCTGGACTGGTGCGACCGCTATTACTGGGCCGTGGATTCCGATTTTCCACAGGAGCTTCTGCCGGAGGAGACGGGGCTCTTCATTGCGGATGGCTATGGGGCGGAGATGCTGCGCGAGGCACCCGAGGCGCGGCTCGCGCCCGCCCGCCGGAAGGCTTTGACGCTGGATTTTGCGCGGATCGCTGCAGCGCGGCTTCAGGGCTATCGGGATCCGGCTGTGCCGGTCCTGCCCGAGGCCGCGCGCTGAGATTATTTCTTTTTCTTGCCGGATTTGCCGGAGCTGGCTTCGGAGGCGATCAGACGTGCGGCATCGGCGGCAGCGCGCAGTTCCTCGGCGATTTCCTCGGCCTCATCGGGGTCGAAATCCATCGGCAGATCGATGCCGTCGCCCTCGAGGTAGATTCGCACCATGCCGAGATCGGTCGGGCCGATCTGGAGATTGGCACTGGTGTCGTGTTCGCTATTGATGCTCATAACGGTGCTCCGGTTGTGGCTTTGCGCGTTGCCTAGACGTGATTATTCCATGAGGCAAGGAAAATGCCAAAAACCTGTTACACCCCCCTTGCAATCCCCATTCGTAATCGGTAAATCCCGCCTCACGGTGCCGCTTTAGCTCAGTTGGTTAGAGCGCTGGATTGTGGATCCAGAGGTCCCCTGTTCAAGCCAGGGAAGCGGTACCATTTTTCAATAACTTAGATGAAACGTCGCTCCGAGTTGTAACGGGTTGTATCCGTTTGTTGTGACGTTGTGGCCGCGCCTGATTCACGTGGAACGGCGCAGTTTCACCACCTCGGCCACCGAAACATTTTTCTCCCTGATATAGCGGTCGGTCGTGCGCATGTTGGTGTGGTTCGCCTGATGTTGCAGCTGAATCGGTGTGGCGCCATGGCGCTTGGCATCGTTGATCGCACCGGCCCGCGCATCCATCATCTTCAGCTCCTTCGGCAGGCCCGCCGCCCGGGCCGCCAGCCGGAACATCCGCGCCCAGTGGTGGCGGTCGTAGGGCATCCCGTTCTTGTCGACGAAGACCGGCCCAGTGCGGTTATTGACCGGCGTCTCGTCGAGGCGCGCCCGCAGCTCGGGCACCGCGGTGAGATCGAAGACCATCGCATCCGAATCGCTGCGCTCGGTCTTGGAGGGCGTCTTGCGGATCTGCGTGAGATCGGCGTCGATCATGTCCCATGTGAGCCCGTCCTGCCAGCGCCGGCCGCCGCGCATGATCCCGGTCCGCTCGTCATCCGTCGGGCGCAGATACTGCCCGCGTACATCCACTGCCCTGAGCGCAAACCACCATTGCATCATGTAGCCCGTGGCGAAGGCGCGGTAGCCCAGCTCGTCGGCCTTCTCGATCACGGCTGCAATCTGCTCGGCCGTGGGCGCGATGGTGCGGGGCTTGGGGGATTTGAAGCGCGTCTTCGAGAGGATCAGCGAGAGTTTCGCCGCGCCCTCGAACTCGATCTGCACGCCGTAATTGACGAAGATCCGCAGAAGGCGGAAGGAGGTCGCGATGAAATGGATGCTGCGCCCGTTTTCCTTCATCGCCGCTTCCCAGCGCCGGATTGCCGCGTAATCGGCATCCATCACCAGCATGTCGCCGATCGCGCCGCGCCAGTAATTGCCATAATGGCGATATTGCTCGCGGGTGTTCTGTTTTACATCGCGGATGGGCGAGATCTCGTCGCTCAGGTAGCGGGCGATGAGGTGGTGGAAGGTGCCGAACTCGAGGCGTGTCTCGTTCTCGGCCGTCTCCATCCAGCGCACCATATCGCGGGTCAGCTCTCGCGCAAGCGTGGCGCGTTCCTCGTCGCGGTTGTCGCCCGCGAGCCCGGGCAGGGCGACCGGCCCCACGACATAACCCATGCCCTGCGCGGTCTTCGTGGCGCGCCAGTAGACGCGGCCTTTCGATTTGACGGTGCAGGGGGCGTAGTGCGGGTCGGACCCGTCCCAGAGCGCTGACTTAAAACGCATTCTTTCTTTCCTTCAGTCGGTGAGCCGTTTCGGCGGGGGCCGGTGCGGTCATTCCGTCGCTCACGCGGCGGCGTTTCTCGATCCATGCGATGACATCGGCCTTGATGGTGAGGCCGGTCAGCGGATCGCGTTTGGGGAAGCCTTCACGCCCGAGCTTGTCGCGATGGCTGCGGAACCACGTGATCCGGCGGCCGAGCGTGGCCGCGACCCATTGATCCGAGCCATAGGCCGATACGGGGGCGAAGGTCGCGTCCCAGGTTATGTCGGATCCGTGGAAATTGTGGTAATGTTCTCCCATCAGCGGCTTCCTTTGAATAGCAGGAGAATGGTGAGGCAGGCGGCAAAGGCCGCGCCGGCGATGATGGCGATCAGCATGCGGGGTTCAGAAGTCGATCTCGGTCGGCTCCTGCTCCTCGCGCAGCCGCCGGAGCTCCTCTGCCACGGTCCTGCGGATCATGTTGCCAAGCGCCCGCCCGCTGGGCTTTTGTGGGCTTGGTATCTGGCGGAGGGTGGCTTGACGCGGTGCTGTCTCAGGGCGTGCGGCCAGAAGGCTCTGGTCGGTGTCCCAAGGCGCGCGCGAGAGGCTCACCTGCCGCGTCGAATAATCGGTCTTGCCCAGCCCGTCGGGGATGGTCACCGCGCGCCTGTTCTGGCGGCGCGGTTTATCTTGTGGAGTGGCATGTGTCTGCATTGGCCGTCCTTCCATTCAAGGCGGCGGAAGCGGCGAACCGTTACGGAGATGTCGGGCAAAAGGCCGCTTGCGCTTTTCGGGCCCGCGTTGAGCGGGACGGGGTGGAGCTTGGGGCAACGCCTCGCAGGGCGCTGGCCGAAGCCCATAGGGGCGGGTGGTGCTGGCCCTTGTCCCGTTGCAGCACCACCCGATCTGACCCCGTGGAAACGCCGGAAAACGCGGGGCCAAATTCTGTCAGTCCATCCCGAGCGCCTGCTTGTAGATGTCCATGATCGCCTCTTCCTCGGCGATGTCGTTCCTGTCGCGTTTGCGCAGGGCGATGATCTTTTTGAGGATCTTGGTGTCGTAGCCGCGGGCCTTGGCCTCGGCCATCACGTCCTTCTGCTGCTCCGCGATATCCTTCTTCTCGGCCTCGAGGCTTTCGAATTGCTCGATGAATTGACGCAGCTCGTCGCCGGTCACTTGATAGGCTTTGTCCTCGGCTACCTTGAAATCGGCATCGGGTTTCGTCGGCGGTTTGCCGGCATTGGCGCGGCTGATGCTATGGGCCGTACGGGCGAGGAGCTCGGGCGTCTCTGTATTTTGGGGGATGGGCGTCATGGCGTTCACGATGGGCTCCTCGAGAAAAGTCCGGGCGGCGGCGAGTAGCGCACCGCCCGGCAGTTGGGTTGCGAGCAGTTCACAGGCAACCGATTTCAGAAGGCAGGGTTCTCGGCCTGCCATCGGGCGCAGGTGATCTGCGCCAGCGGGTCGAGATGGATCAGCAGGAACAGGATGGCGGCGCCAATTCCGAGCGCGGCCCATATGGGCGATCTCGGTCGTTTTGCTTGGTAAAAGGTCTGCATGACGCGGCTCCATCCTGAGGGGCGGCAGGCTCATATGTCGCTGCCGTTGTGATGAAGTTAGTGACCCGTTTGGTCATTTGCAACAATAAAAATGACCAAACGGGTCACTACGCGTAAAGTTGGTCGAAAATGGCTTGATAACGACGCTTCCGATGTGCACTGTTTGTTCTCATGATTATTCGGAGCAAATGCGGTTTAGATGTCTTATAGGAATGCTGATTGTCGCCTCTACCAATTGGCGAGGCGCGCTATTTTTACAGGGGAAAGCCTGGATCAGTTGGCTTGTAGTCTTGCTTCGACCGATCGCATCTTGGTTGCCAATTCTAATGGCAACGTGTTCCATCTTCCAAGGATCAGGAAGTCCAGAGTGACGCCGTATCTCTCGCACAGCAAGGCTGCTGTGGTGTCCGAGATGGGGCGTTTGCCATTTTCGAAGCGGGACCAGTAAGTCCGCTCGATGCCGAGCGCATCGGCGATTTCGGATTTTTCCATGCCCAAAGCCTCCCTGAGAAGAGTGAGGCGATGCCCAATTCGTTCTGGGCGCATTTCGGAATATGTGTGCTCCGACAGGAGCTTTTCTTGGGCGTTGCTCATGTCCCAATTCTGGCCTGTGACCAAATTGGTCGCAATTTCCATTATGTCCACCTTGACCAATGACCAAAACGGTCATAACGATTGGGGCTATGGAACACAGACCGATGATCATCGAAATTCTCGAACGCTGGCCCTCGCGGAGGGCGCTGCTCGAGGATGCTCGCGTGTTGCGTCCGGACATAGAGCTTGTCGCCGTGCATCGCTGGTTTCAGCGGGGGGTGATCCCGGGAGCCTATGACATCGCACTTTTGCATGGAGCCGGACGGCGCGGCATCGAGCTGACGCCACAGGAATTGCTTTCCGCACGTCGGGCATATGACGCCGCAAACCAGCGGCAGGAGTTCTGATGATTTTCCGCATGTGTCCATCCTTTTACTATTTCCCGATCACTCACGTTGGGGAAATCAAAACGCTTGCGAAGGTGACGCGATGATCCAGACGAAGATCCGCGAGGATATTTCCGAAATTCTCTCCGAACTGCTGGTGACCGATCGGGGCCCCGCGCGGTTCCAGCCGGCCTATGAGCAGTTCGCAGGGCAGATGACCGATCCGGCGCAGTTCTCGCGCCGGCGCAATGGTTCGCTCGACTGGACGATCATGGATGCGATCGTGATCCAGCATGTGACGAAATCCGACCGCATCAATGATTACATGCGCAGCCTGCGCCGCAATCAGGTGGCCATGTCGCCGATCGCCGAGGCGGCCAGCCTGATCGAGATTGCGGCCAGCATCTACAAGGAGAGCGGCGAGGCGGCCTCCGAGGTGGCCAAGTGCGGCGATCAGATTGACGCGATCACCCATGCCAATGTGCTTCGCGAGCTGGAGGAGGCGCGCGATGCCGTGCTCACCGCGCTCGATCGGATCAAACGCCTGCCGCTGGCCACGGTGCCGAATGTGGTCCGCCATGAACGCGCATGAGGATTGGGCCGCTTTGGCCCGCGCTGCCAAACCGCTCGACTGGTCTGGACCCATCATCTTCGGGGTGGATCCGGTCGAGGCCGCCAAACGCTCGGGCGGGCGGATCGTCTATGTCTCGACGCCGCTGGTGCTCGATGGGTGGCAGATCCCCGAGACCGTGGTGCTCGATGCCGCACGCGCGGCAAGCGAGCTGGCGCGCTTCAGGGTGGGGGCGGTGTCCCCGGTGGTGCTCGGCGCCGCCTATCTCGATGCCGATATGCATCTGGGCATCCGCGACCCCAGACAGTGGTCGCGCTGGGTGGCGCCGATCCGCAACACGGCAGGCGCGATCTGGGTGCCGGCAAGCCGCGGCTGGTCGCGCTGCCCGCAGGTCTGGGCCGATGTGCAATGGGCCGCCTCGCACGGGGTGCCGGTGATGGTCGAAGCACAGGAGATGGGTCATGGGCGCTAAGCCGGTTTTCTCGGTCGTAAGCGAGGACGGGCTGCCGGATTACCCGATCTCGGCGCTCGACCGGCTCGACAGCCATTACTTCGTGACCTTCAACCTCAAGCGCTGGCGCGGGAGCGAGTTCCGGCGCGGGGCCTATACCGATCCGGAGGTGGGGTTCTTCGGGATGGAGCTGTTCTGGGCCGCCCAGGACGAGACGCCGATCGGAACACTGCCTTGCGATGATGAAAGCCTTGCCTTCCTTTTGCGCATGCCCGTGGCGCGCTGGCGTGAGCTGAGCAGCCGCGTGGTGACGCCGCTTCATGGCTGGCAGCCGGTGCAATGTGATAATGGCCAAAGGCGGCTCGCGCATCCGGTCGTCACGGCGGTCGCGCTGGAGGCGCTGGGATCCAAACGCCGCAATGATGCCAAACATGCCGATGACCGGATGAGGAAAAGGCTTGGCACCATCGCGGGGCATCTGGCAAAGAGCATACCGGGCGGGGCGCGGATCGCGGAAAGCGAAGAGCGCCTGAACGCGATCAGCGACTGGATCGAGGCCGCTTATCCGGGCGGCAGCGCGACGCTGAAGCGCATCCGCGAGGCGCTCGAGGATCTGTCGAGCCGTGGCTGAGCCTTCGAAAACTTCCACAAATCCTCCTGAAATCTTCCACCGGAAGAAACAGAAATTTTTGCGGAGGATTTTGGAGCTTTTTATTTTTTCCAAAAACCGCGCCGCTGAAAAGAAAAGAGAAGAAATGACAAGAAATGAAATCTTCCGGTCCGGCGCAAAAATCGACGGGCGCGCCTGTGGATAACTCGGGATCTGCTGAGAAAAGGAGAGGTGACATGGACAGTGCGGAACAGGCGACCGGCGAGAAGCGTGTGCGGGCGGTGCTTTTCGAGCCGCTCCTGCGGCTGGGGCTCGGGCGCCCCTCGACCGTGACCAAGGCGGGCTTCGAGGAGATGGTGGCGGAGGTGAGCGGGAAGCTCGCCTATATGTCGGAGATCAATCTTGCGGCGCTCAAGGAAGAGATCGCGGCCCATCCGGGCGGGGCGCGCAAGGATCGTATCTGGGCGGGCCCGCAGATCCTCGACAAGGCGGGCGATATCGATCCGCCCGAAGATACCGGCAGCCCGCTGATGCGCGCGGTCTTTGCGAGCGGAATGGGGCGCGAGGCTTTTCGCGATGGCTGGGCGCCCGAGTTGCGCCGCGCGGTCAAGGATACCCGCCGCTGGCCCAACGTGTTCGCCGCCAGTCAGCTGCGCGAGAAGGCGCGGGAAAACCTGCGCCGCCTGATGCTGATCGAGGAGAGTATGGCCGCCGGCCGACATGTCTCCGATGACGACATGGCCTTCCGCCACCGGCGGCGGGCCGCAATGGAAAAATGCGAAGCAATCGCGCAACTGGCGCAGGCAGGAGACAGGGCATGAGCAAGGCAATGCGGAAGCTGAAAGTATCGATGGCGGCCTCGCCATGGGATCTGGGCCAGACGACGGCGGCGCAGCTGCGCGGCAAGACCTTCGAGAAGGTGATCGTGGTCGATCGGGCAACGGGCAAGGCGGAAAACCCAGAGGGCGCGATCCGCGCGCGGCGCGAGACATGGGTGGACCGTTACGAGCGCAAGGAACAGCTCACCGCAGCACAGGCCCATGTGGCGCGGGCGCTGGCCTTTGCCGCCGAGGGCGAGCGCCAGCGTGATCCGCTGGCCGCCTTGGGTGTCGTCGATGCGTCGGGGCAGGTGGATCGGGCGGCGGCCTATGTGGACCGGCGCCGGCGTTTCCACCGGATGTGGGCCGATGTGCCGCAATTCGCCCGTCCTGTGGTCGCGCATGTGGTGCTGGGGGATGGGTCTCTGGGCAGTTTGTGCGGTGGAGGTCGGGATCAGGCGCGACATCTGGATCGCCTTCAGAGGGGCCTCGAGGCGCTTGTGGAACGGTGTCAGAAGAAAAAGGATTGACGCGGAAAACTAAAGCGTCCAGATTGGCATCATCGCAAGAGCTGCGCCCGGAACGGATAAAACCGTTGCCGGGCTTTTTCATGCGCGCTTACATGGCCTCCTTGACGCCGATCCTGATCAGCCACCAGTTCACCGGAAACGCCGTCACAAATCCGCAGAGCATGGCGATCTGCATCACGAACCAGAACTCGACCGAATTGGTCCGCAGCTCGGTGCCCAGCACCTGCGGGAAGAGCCAGAAATGGGCGATGGCCATGAAGCCATACATGCCGATCTGCCACGAGGTGAGCGAGGCGGCATCTGCTTTCACGGCCTCTTTCAGGGCTTCGCCTCTGGAGATGTCGCGCATCGGCTTGATGGCGAAATACTGGAACGCGACACCGAAGCCGAAGGCGAGAACGAAATCGAGAACCCAGACGGCAAAGATCTTCTCGGCGAAGATCCATTGCCAGCCGAAGGCCACGGCCACCGCCGGAAGGAGGAAGGCCAGCCATTCGGCGATGATATCGCCCAGGGTGCACCCGCTGCCGCAATGGAGCGCGCCTTTGGCGACGGTTTTCATGGTCGGGCCGGACATATTGTGCCCGTGATCATGACCGTGATCATGACCGTGGCCATGCTGGTGCCCGTGATGGTCGTGATGCTGTTCCGTCTTGAGCGGCGCGCGGCCCACCGACAGGTAGAAGCCCAGAACCAGAACGCTGCCGAAGAGCGCGCAGAGCGGCCAGACGAGGTTCATGATCCACATATGCTGCGGCCTCTTTCGCTCGTCCTGCGCGATCCAAATGGCGCAGACGATGGCGAGGGCGAGAGAGATGAGGGCGACGATATGCAGGGCGAGGGGCAAAGCGGGCTCCTTTTCAATGGGGACAGGGTCTCAATGGGCCCATCCCCGAAAAGTTCCGCTTCAGGCGTCACTCTGCATGTACTCGACCTCGATCTCGTTGAGGATGTCGTAGGAAGGGACCAGATCGACACCTAGATGCTCGCTCAACTCCTCATGGATGGAGAGCGCCATGCGCTTCTCCTCGATCAGCCGGTCGATGACCTCGAGGCTGGTTTCATCCTCGCCGCTCTTGGCGACCTCCTCGCTCAGATGGGTGAGTTCGGTGATCGCTTCGACCAGTCGGTGTTGCTCGTTTGTGAAGTAGTGCATCGGTATTAAGGAGGCTTATCAATGGATGTTGACTAGATCTACTCACGCGCCGGTTGCGCTGTCTATTGCAAAGGTCCGGACAAGCAGGGTGACCTCGCGCCCTCAGGACGTAGAAACCGATTAAAGCTTTCGAATAAACCTATCAGAGGAATGAATGAAAAATATCAGTTATTGAAAATGGCTTCCGGTGTCAGTTGCGGCGATAATAAGCGGGCTACTGATTCTCTTTCGGGCGAGAAGGGCGCGCCCCGTCCGGACGTCTTTCCAACGGCTAGAGACCGAGTGGAGGTTTCTGTTTCCAGATATCGGTAAAATTGGCCAGAGGCGTCCGCTCCAGATCATGGCGGACTGTTTCGAGGAGTGGCAACTCGACATCGAGGCGCTCGCAAAGGGCGATATGATCTGCCAGCGCGACATGCTTCTGGGCGAGCAGGTGGCTGAGCGTGAGAAGCCTCTCGCTCCTATCGGCCCCTTCCTCGGGTTCGCGGCGGGCGATGATGCTTTCCAGCTCACGGATGGATTCGACCAGCCGGCGTTGCTCGTTAAGAAAATAGGGCATACTTGCTACTGCCTCCCCACCAACGTGTGTTGATAATGGTAATCGCAACTTTCCGATGTGTCTACGTCGCCTTGCTCAAACTCGCGGCATGACCCGTGTGGGCATGAAATCAGGAGAGCCCGATGCCTAACCCCATCCTCGACACCTCCGGCTTCACCACCGCGCTCGACACGCTGGCCAAGCGCGATGTGGTGATCGCCTCGACTTGGGCGCTCAATGATACGGTGGAGGAGGCGCGGGCGCAGGTGGCCGAGCGGATGACGGTTGTCTTCGACCGGCCCACGCGGTTCACGCAGAATGCGTTCCGGGTTCGCAAAGCCCGCAGCTCCGATCTGGAGGCGTCGGTCGAGGAGCGGGCCACGATTGGCCGGCGCCATTACCTGAAGGTGCAGGAAGAGGGCGGGCCACGGGGGCAGACGGGGTTCGAGAAGCTGCTTTCGCAGAACCTCGCCTTCGAGGGAATCATCCAGTCGGTGATCCCTGCCGAGGGCGCGCGGATCGATGCCTATGGCAACTGGTCGACGGGCGAGCGCAATCAGGTGCTCTCGGTGCTGAATGCCCAGCGGGACCGGTTGGCCAACGAGACGACGGCCTCGCGCAAGCGCAAACCCAAACGGGCGCGCTACTTCGTGCCCAAAGCGGGGCTCACGCAGGATATCTACAAGCGCGGGCCGTCGGGGATCGCCGAGCGGGTGGCGATCCTGTCGGACAAGGTGCCGGTCTATCAGAAACGCTTGGGCTTCTTCGCTGAGGCCGAACGGATCTACGAGACCCGACTGCCCGCAAACTTGGGCCGGACACTGGCCAAGATGATCGCCAAGCGGTTCGGGTAAGGCCGATCAGGCCCACCCAAGGCCGCCTAACGCCCACGGGTCCTTCCGGGGCAAAGCTCGCATGCGGGTAATTCGCACCCCGTGACGTTCACCTGTTTCCGGGTTTCCCGCAGGTGGGGTTGGGGTTGGGGTTGTTGTTGTTATTCTCGAGATTGGAGGACGTGTCCGATGGACAACCTTGTCACGCTGGCGGACGGGAGCGTGCTCAATACCGCGCTCTATCCGCTGCCCGACGGGCTGTCGGATGGGGTGATGAACCGCGCGCAACTCGCCATTGCCTTCAATGTCTCCGAGAACTCGGTGACCAAATGGGTGGGCCAAGGCATGCCGGTGCTGACAGCGGGTCAGAACGGCGTCTCCTACGAGTTCCAGCTCTCGCATTGCTATGCCTGGCGTAGGACGCGGGATGAACAGAGCCGCGCGACCAAGGCCTCGCGCGAGGCGCATGCGATGCAGGCGTCGCTCGCCTTCCGCAACCTCGATGAGGAGCAGGAAGAGGAAGAGGGCGGGCTGACCGCCAAGCAGCTGCGCGAATGGTCCGAGGCCGAGTATCACCGCAACCGCGTGGCCGAGCAGCGCGGCGAGCTGGTGCGGGCGGCCAGGGTCTCCGAGCTTCTGGAAGACCTGATCGGGGTGGTGGCCACAGCGCTCGGCACGATGCCCGACCATCTCGAGCGCGATCTCGGGCTCGGGGTCGAGGAGGTCGCGAAGGTCGAGGCGCGCTGCGACAAGGTGGTGATGAAGATGCGCGAGCGGATCGAGCGGTCAATCCTCGGTGCGGGCGTGGTGGAGGATCTGGCGGAGTTCCGTCAGGACGAGATGGGGCTTTAG